>JAIBDY010000016.1 GCA_024685995.1 Piscirickettsiaceae bacterium
CCACGCGCACGAGCTTGCGCCTTCAAATCATTCACAATATTGAATACATAAGGCGGGAGGCGTTTAATCCTAGGGAAATCGTCGTTCAACACTACACCTGAAATTATAAAAAACAGTTGGCAAACCCAGCAAAATAACTGAAAATGACTAACACTTCAAATAACATTTAACGAAATGGATTGCGATGAGCCAAGAGGACCTCTTCTATAACGAAATTTTACAAGCGCTAGAAAGTGGCAATCTAGTGCTCCCCACCTTACCAGAAGTTGCTCTCCGTGTCCGTGATGTCGTCGACGAACCCGATGTCACCGCCAAACAGCTCGCTGAAATCATCACCACCGATGCCGCCCTCTCAACGCGACTCATCAAAGTCGCCAATAGCGCCTTATATCGTGGTCGCATTCTGTCAGAAAGTGTCCAAATGGCCGTATCCAGACTCGGTCTATCGATGGTCCGCAACCTTGTCATCAGTCTTGTCATGGAACAAATGTTTCAAGCCACATCAAACCGGCTAGATACTCGACTTCATGAATTATGGGAACACAGCACCGAAGTCGCCGCTCGTAGCCAACTCTTGGCGCAGCAACAAGCGAACATTAAACCCGATGAAGCCATGCTTGCCGGTCTTATCCATAATATCGGCACCCTGCCCATCTTAATGAAGGCAGAAGAGACGCCTGAATTGATTCAGGATACCCAGTTGCTCGACGAGCTTATCGAACGCCTACACAATAAAATCGGTGCTGCCATCTTAGAAAGCTGGGACTTCCCAGAGGCCCTCATTGCCGTAACCCGAGAGTACAACAATCTGGCTTGGGACAGCGAAAATGGGCCAGACCTCGTGGATATCGTTCAAGTTGCCCATATTCAAAGTCTAGAAAGTACAGATAAAGCCATCAGTCCCGATAAGCTCGACACCGTTAAAGCTTTCAAAAAGCTCGGTATCGATACCGGTATCTTAGTCAACGAACTGGATGAAAACAGCGATGAATATGCTGAAGCCTTGGCCTTATTTGGCTTTGACGCTTAACGGCAAATATCCGGCTGCCAACCGCAGGCTATTCTGGATTAGTATTCAAAGTTATTTCAACTAAGACCAAGTTAACAAGATGCGAGGCCTTTTGTTTGGCGCTGTTTATTTTAGCCACGCATCACAAATAACTGCCACCGCGACAACGAAATGTAAGTTAACACTTACACTTCTGGCCGCATATGCGGAAACAACAACACATCCCGAATCGTCGGCGAGTCCGTCAACAGCATGACTAGGCGATCAATCCCAATCCCTTCACCGGCTGTTGGTGGCATACCGTATTCCAGTGCGCGAATATAGTCGGCATCAAAATGCATAGCTTCATCATCGCCCGCTTCTTTATCTGCCACTTGGGCTAAGAAACGCTCGGCTTGATCTTCAGCATCATTTAATTCAGAAAAGCCATTGGCAATCTCACGACCACCGACAAAGAACTCAAAGCGATCTGTCACAAAAGGATCGGCATCACTGCGTCGTGCTAATGGTGAGACTTCGGTTGGATAAGCGGTGATAAATGTCGGCTCCATCAAGCGATGTTCAACAGTTTTCTCAAAAATTTCGATTTGTACTTTACCCAAGCCATAACTGTCTTTGAGTGGGATCTCTAAGTCCTTGGCTATCGTTGAGGCACTTTCTAAAGTCGCAAGCTGTTCTCGCGTCACTGTCGGGTTATAGTGCAGTATCGATTCCACCACAGTCATGCGATGGAATGGCTTAGAAAAATCTAAATCTGTCCCTTGATAATGCACTTGAGAAGTTCCTAACACATCTTGTGTCACGGTTCGGAGCATAGCTTCCGTCAGATCCATCAACTCCTGGTAATCGGCGTACGCTTGATAAAATTCAACCATGGTGAATTCTGGATTATGACGCGTCGATAAGCCTTCATTACGGAAATTGCGGTTAATCTCAAAGACCCGCTCAAAACCGCCAACAACTAGCCGTTTCAAGTAAAGCTCGGGGGCAATGCGCAGGAACAAGTCCATATCTAGGGCATTATGATAGGTATTAAAGGGTCGAGCCGTCGCACCGCCAGGAATGGCTTGCATCATCGGAGTTTCGACTTCTAAATAATCTTTCGCCATCAAAAAGCGACGAATACCATCAATGACTTTGGTCCGGATCTTGAAAGTTTCTCGGCTAGCTTCATTCATGATCAAGTCAACATAACGTTGGCGATAACGCATTTCTTGATCAGATAAACCATGAAATTTTTCTGGCAAGGGACGCAGCGACTTTGTTAACAAGCGAATATCATCCACCAACACTGATAGCTCACCCTTTTGGGTCCGAAACATCGTGCCTTCTGCGGCAATAATATCGCCCAAATCCCAACGCTTAAAAGCAGGATAAACCCCTTCTGCGAGATCATCGCGTTTCACATAGAGTTGCATATCACCTGACATGTCACGAAGGCTGGCAAAACTTGCTTTACCCATCACCCGTTTGGTCATCAGTCGACCAGCAATTTTGACACGGCGTGTATCGGCTTTTAAGGTATCCGCATCAGCGTCTGCATACTCAATGCTTAACTCGGCATTCATTACATTACGACGAAAATCATTGGGAAAAGCATTACCTTGCTCGCGCAATTCCGTTAATTTTTCACGACGTTGTGCAATCAATCGGTTTTCGTCTTGTTCTATTTCATTAGTCATAATGTTCTCGATTACAGCCCAGATTTTAGGGAAGCTTCAATAAATTGATCCAAATCGCCATCTAATACGGCTTGGGTATTACCTGTTTCTACATTGGTGCGTAAATCTTTGATCCGCGATTGATCTAACACATAAGAACGAATTTGGCTCCCCCAGCCAATATCAGACTTCGCTTCTTCCGCCGCTTGTTTTTCTTCGTTTTGCTTCATCAATTCAAGTTCGTACAGTTTGGCACGCAACTGATTCATCGCATTGTCTCGATTTTGATGTTGAGAACGTTGGTTCTGACACTGCACCACGGTATTGGTTGGTAAATGGGTGATCCGAATCGCAGAATCGGTTTTATTGACATGTTGGCCACCCGCACCACTCGCTCGATAGGTATCCACGCGTAAATCTGACGGATTAATCTCAATATCAATATTGTCATCGACTTCTGGGTAGACAAATACCGATGCAAATGAGGTATGGCGCCGTGCACCTGAATCAAACGGTGACTTACGAACTAAGCGATGTACACCCGTCTCTGTGCGTAACATGCCAAAAGCGTATTCACCTTCAAAATGAATGGTGGCGCTTTTAATGCCAGCGACTTCCCCCGCAGATACCTCAACCAAATTCACTTTATAGTCATGAGACTCACCCCAGCGCAAATACATCCGCAGGATCATATCGGCCCAATCTTGTGCTTCCGTGCCGCCCGATCCTGATTGAATATCTAGATAGGCATTATTCGCATCCAACTTGCCGGCAAACATCCGTTGAAACTCTAACTTCTCTAAGGCTTTTTCTAACTCGCTTAGATCCGCTTGTACAGCGTCAAAGGTGTCTTGATCTTGTTCTTCAACAGCCAACTCTAATAAATCTTTGGCGTCTGACAAAATGTCACCGTGTGCGGATAAGGTCGTCACAATGCGCTCTAAACTCACCCGCTCTTGACCCAATTTCTGCGCCCGTTCTGGATCATCCCACACTGCTGATGACTCTAATTCACGCGTGACCTCGATCAGCTGTTCTGCTTTACCATCATAGTCAAAGATACCCCCTAAGATCGTCACTACGACCCGCGAGTTCTTTAATTTTTTGCATTGTCGCACCTAACTCCAAGGCCAACCCCTTTTTTTCGATATTCAATAATGTATGGCTATAAGCCAGAAAACCGCATATTGTAACGCATTTAACACACGCTTAGCGTTTTGGTAAAAAACGCATCGGGTCGACGGGTTTGCCATTACGTCGTATTTCAAAATGCAATTGATCGCGCTGGGTACCCGTGCGTCCCAATAAGGCTATTTTTTGCCCTGCACTAACCCATTCGTCTTCTTTAACCAACAAATTTTTATTATGAGCATAGGCGCTTAAGTATGCGTCATTGTGTTTAATGATAATCAAATTACCGTAGCGGGGCAGTCCGCTGCCGCTGTACACCACCTTCCCTGATGCCGCCGCCACGATGGATTGCCCAGACTTGCCAGCAATATCAATACCTTTTCGACCTGCAGCACTTTTCGAGTACGTCGAAATAATCGGCCCTTGCACTGGCCATTGCCAAGTTAACCGCTGATTGGCTGATACGGTTGATGATATCGGCTTGCGGCTTGTTGTTGCTTTCGTCACTGGCCGTTTGGTTGTGACAGGGACTGATTTTGTTGTTTTTGATGCCGTTTGTCGATAAGACTTAAAACGTAAATTCTGACCGATATAGATCGTATAAGGCGAACGAATACCATTGATTTTAGCGACTTGCTTGAAATCCATTCCAAAACGCCAACTTATTGAATATAGGGTATCCCCTTTACGCACTTTATAGACGCTCGGCGGTGCTTGTTGACTTTTCGCCCGATACGCCCCGACGGGAGCGACAGCTTGGCTACCGCCACCACACGCTGTCAGGGTTAGCACAAACAAAATTAAAATGAGTCTCATCTGCACATTGCTCTAGTACGTACCGAATTCCACAAGCTGGTCATCAAACTCACTTTAATATGACAAGGTTTTATGTAAACTTAAAGACAACAACTCATCCTAATTAGTTTTACCTTCTTCCCCAGTCTCCTTTTCATTCCTAATGTGCCCAAATAAAATACGCCGCGACCAACAGAACAACCATCGCCCAACCCAAACTATCTACCCACAGTGATAACTGCTTTTCTAGGCTCGCACCGCCCCAATGCATTAAACCCGCAACAAGAAAAAAACGGGCACCTCGACCGATCAAGGAGCCAACAATAAAAGGCATTAGCGCCATGGCTGCAGCACCAGATGCAATCGTAAAAATTTTATAAGGGATGGGAGTAAACCCCGCCAAAAAAATGGCCCAAAATCCCCATTCTGAAAACCAAGCTTGTGCCAATTGATACGACTCAAAATAACCCAATTCTTGTAGCCAGGGCGCGACCATTTCAATGGCATACAACCCTATCACATACCCCAATATACCACCTAAAACAGAAGCGATGGTCGTCAACCCAGCATAGAACCAAGCTTTGTCAGGCTTAGCCAACGTCATCGGTGCCAACATCACATCCGGCGGAATCACAAAAAAAGAGGATTCAGTGAAGCTCACGATTGCCAGCCAATAAGTCGCATATTGGTGTCGAGACCATGACATCACTTTAGTATAAATACCCGAAAATAATCGCATCACTGCCTTATGATTGACGAAAAAACAAGCTTACTCTTGACCCGATAATAACGGAACAAAGATGACATCATCTAAGACGGTTTCTTCAAACGTCGTGCCCGTTCTATCAATAACCCGTAACGATTGACGTTGTGATCCTCCGACAGGAATCACCAACCGGCCACCCGGAGCCAACTGCTTTAATAGCGATTCAGGGATTTGTTCAGGAGCACACGTGACAATAATGCCATCATAGGGTGCGTTGTCTTGCCAACCCCATGTGCCATCGCTGTATTTCAACCTGATATTATTATATTTCAACTGATAAAAGCGTTCCCTTGCTTGATTTTGCAAAGGTTCAATCCGCTCAACGCTATAAACACGCTCTACTAGGCGTGATAACACTGCCGTTTGGTAGCCAGATCCAGTCCCAATCTCTAATACCTTCTTTTTGTGAATCCCCTCTAGCAAGACCTCGGTCATTTTGGCGACAATATAAGGCTGAGAAATGGTCTGACTATGGCCAATAGGTAAAGCCGTATCTTCATATGCCCGACTCGCTAACGCTTCGTCTACAAACAAATGCCGTGGTATTTCACTCATCACTTTTAATAATTCAACATGACGAATGCCTCGCTCTTTTAAGCGGCGAATAAGACGATCTCTCGTTCGCTGCGAAGTCATGCCAATGCCTCGGCGATCCGGTATCAAACTGCCGCTCCTTGCAACCAGCTAGCAACACCTTCAATCGCTTTATAGGAGGTTAAATCAATTTGCAAGGGTGTCACTGACACCGCACCACGACGAATAGCATCAAAATCTGTTCCTGGCCCCGCATCTTGCTCTTCTCCCGCAGGCCCAACCCAATACATTTCACGACCACGCGGATCGAATTCTTTAATCACGGGATCGGCTTTATGGCGATGGCCTAATCGTGTCGCTTCAAAGCCGGTAATCTCCTCGATAGGGAGATCAGGCACATTCACATTTAAAATGGTATCCGCGGGTAATGCGCTCGTTTGTAATTGTCTAACTAATTTCTTCGCTACCCAAGCGGCAGTTTCAAAATGTGTTGCAGTATGGCCATTCAAAGAAATGGCAATCGCTGGCAAGCCTAGGAAACGTCCTTCCATGGCGGCGGCCACTGTACCGGAATACAACACATCATCGCCTAAATTAGCGCCGGCGTTGATTCCTGACACCACCATATCAGGCTCGTCGTCTAATAGCCCTGTAATCGCGAGATGCACACAATCCGTGGGCGTGCCATCAACACGGTATACCCCATCATCCATTTTGCTTAAGCGTAAAGGATTTTCTAAAGTCAGTGAATTACTGGCACCACTCCGGTTTCGATCCGGTGCAACCACGGTAATCTCGCCCAAATCTGCTAATGCGGCAGCTAAAGCACGGATACCCTCAGCCATATAGCCATCATCATTACTGATCAAAATTTTCATTACGTTTTAGTTTACCTTCAAATCTTAACTCATCTAGAACAATTTCAGCTCACAATAGTACGACGAAGCCAAGTCACTATAAAAGTGCTTGGCTTCTTGGGTTGGGTTAATTATCGTTTTCGCTCTAATTCAATTTATTGTGTGACTGTCCACCACCATAACTATGGAATAACATTGGGTCACCGCCCGGTGTGACCTTGACCGCACAATATTTAAACTCAGGAATCTTCGCCGACGGATCCAAAGCATCATTCGATAATTTATTGACCGCCGCTTCATAATAACAAAAGGCCATGAACACCGCGCCCGTTGGTACGGCCTCATCGGCACGGGCGATCATCGAAATCTCTCCGCGACGTGTCGATAGGGTAATCATTTCACCAGGCATTACACCCATTTCATCTAAACTAATCGGATTAATCGTTGCAACTGCTTCTGGCTCAAGCGCATCTAAAACATTAGAACGTCGCGTCATTGAACCCGTATGCCAATGTTCCAGCATCCGTCCCGTAATTAAGACAAACGGATATTCCTCATCTGGGCGCTCATCTGGTGACACAATATCCGCAGGAACAAACTTACCCAGACCATTGGCACTTTCGAACGCTTCGGTAAAGATCACTGCTTCACCCGGATCACCTTCGTTCAAACATGGGTACACAATGGAACCTTCTGCTTCCAAACGATCCCAAGTCATACCAGCCATGGTCGGGACCGCTTGTCGAATTTCAGCAAAGACATCGGACGAATCTTTATAGTCCCAATCTAAGCCCAAGCCACGTGCCATTTCTTGAATGATCCATAAGTCTTGCCGCGCATCACCAGGTGGATCAATGGCTTGTCGACCCAACTGTACCAATCTATCGGTATTGGTGAAAGTTGCCGTTTTCTCAGAAAAAGCAGACGCCGGTAATACCACGTCAGCCAGATAAGCAGTTTCGGTCAAGAAAATATCTTGCACCACCATATGCTCTAATTCTGCCATTGATTGACGGGCATGGTTAGCATCAGGATCAGACATCGCTGGATTTTCACCCATGACATACAAACCTTTTAAATCACCGGCATGAATCGCCTGCATGATTTCGACCACCGTTAACCCCGGTTGATTGTCCAATTTACAATCCCATAAAGCTTCAAAATAAGCATGGGCTTTTTCATCTGTCACCGGTTGATAATCTGGGAACACCATTGGGATAAGTCCCATATCCGATGCCCCTTGTACATTATTTTGACCACGCAATGGGTGTAAGCCTGTACCTGGACGTCCGATTTGCCCCGTCATTAAGGCTAACGAAATCAAACAGCGCGCATTGTCGGTACCATGAACATGTTGCGATACGCCCATACCCCATAAAATCATTGAGCCTTTTGAGGTCGCATACAAACGTGCAACTGCTTTTAATGTTTCAGCAGGCACGCCACAAACAGATTCCATCATTTCAGGTGTATACGCTTTCAAATGCGCTTTCATCGCCTCAAAACCTTCTGTTCGCTCTGCGATAAACGCTGGGTCGATCAAATCTTCTTCGATGATAGTATGCATAATCGCGTTCAACATCGGCACGTCACTGCCCGGCTTAAAGGCCAAATGATGGGTCGCTTGACGAGATAACTCTGTTGTACGTGGATCCATCAAAATTAACTTGGTACCGCGGCGCATGGCATTTTTCATCCATGTTGCCCCTACGGGATGATTCACCGTTGGGTTGGCACCAATAATTACGATAACTTCCGCTTTATCAACATCGGATACCGGGTTCGATACCGCACCTGACCCCAAACACTCCAATAAAGCCACAACCGATGAAGCATGGCAAAGACGGGTACAGTGATCTACATTATTGGTTTTGAACCCAGTTCTCACCAATTTTTGGAATAGATAGGCTTCTTCATTGCTGCCTTTCGCACTCCCAAACCCCGCTAAGGCATTCGGACCTTGGCTATCACGAATCTTTTTAAACCCACCCGTTGCCAATGCCAAAGCTTCTTCCCATGTCGCTTCGCGGAATATCTTATCGACATCATTCGGATCCATCGAAAAATCAGCAGATTTCGGTGCGTCGTCACGACGAATTAAAGGTTTTGTCAGACGATGTGGATGATGGACATAGTCAAATCCATAACGTCCTTTCACACATAAACGACCATGGTTAGCGGGTCCGTCACGGCCTTCGACATAGATAATTTTATCGTTTTTAATATTGTAAGTCAGCTGACACCCAACACCACAATATGGACAAATAGAGTCTACTTGACGATCGGGTTCGGCCATACCAACATCATTGGCAGGCATTAACGCGCCAGTAGGACACGCTTCGACACATTCACCACAAGCGACACAGGTACTGTCGCCCATCGGGTCATCAAGATCAAAGACGATCTGGGCATGACTACCGCGCATCGCTAAACCAATGACATCATTGTTTTGTTCATCACGACAAGCACGTACGCAGCGCGTACATTGGATGCACGCATCCATGTTGACGGCGATACCAGGATGAGACACATCACAGGCGGGTTGTTCACGCGCTTCAAAGCGCGGTAATCTCACTTCGAGTTTGCCCGCCCAATAATCCAATTCTGAATGCAGGGTATGCGGCTGTTCTGAGACGTCTGACTTTAATAATTCCAACACCATATGCTGGGCTTTAACCGCGCGTTCGCTATCGGTTTTCACTACCATATCTTCTGTCGGTCTACGGCAACATGACGGTGCTAACACCCGCTCGCCATCAACTTCCACCATACACGCCCGACAGTTACCGGCTTCGCCTTGGCGATCCGAATAACATAAATGCGGCACTTCTATTCCTTGACGTTTAGCCACATCCAACAAAGTTTCATCTTCAGAGGCTGAAACCGCTTGACCGTTTAAAGTAAAACTGACGGTATTGCTTAATTCTTCTGGGTTAATGGCCATTATTTCAACTCCTCAGGGAAGTACTTCATCACACTACGAAGCGGGTTCGGCGCGGCTTGTCCTAAACCACAGATAGAGGCATCAACCATCACTGCAGACAGCTCTTCCAATAGATTCTGATCCCATTCAGGATTCGCCATCAAGTTCACAGCCTTCGCTGTTCCGACACGACATGGCGTACATTGTCCACAAGACTCATCTTCAAAGAACTTCATTGCATTCACCGCTAAATCACGCGCCCGATCTTGATCAGAAAACACCACGATCGCCGCTGAACCAATAAAGCAGCCATACTCTTGCAAAGTATCAAAATCTAAGGGGACATTGCCTAACGACGCTGGCAAAATACCACCCGAAGCCCCCCCCGGGAAATACCCATAGAACGTATGTCCTTCTTCCATCCCTTCACAATATTCATCTATCAGCTCGCGCATCGAAATACCTGCGGGTGCAAAGTGCACGCCCGGCTTTTTAACTCGACCACTGACAGAAAATGAACGCAAGCCCACTCGACCATTACGACCATGGTCAGTCATGAAACGCGCGCCTTTTTCAATAATATCGCGAACCCAATACACTGATTCCATATTGTGTTCTAACGTTGGTCGACCAAACAAACCGACTTGCGCGACAAAAGGTGGACGCAAACGCGGCATTCCTCGTTTACCCTCAATCGACTCAATCATCGCCGACTCTTCACCACATATATACGCCCCGGCTCCACGACGTAAGTGAATAACGGGCATATTGTCGACGGGTGGATTAGCGATCAACTTAGCCAATTCAATGGCTAGTGATTCTCTAATTGCAGCATACTCATCGCGTAAATAGATATAAATCTCATGGATATCTGTTGCCCATGCAGCAATTAACATGCCTTCCAAGAAACGATGCGGGTCGCGTTCTAAATAATATTTATCTTTAAACGTACCGGGTTCACCTTCATCAATATTCACCGCCATCAATTTAGGCGACGGTTGATCTCGAACAATGCGCCATTTGCGACCGCTCGGGAAGCCCGCCCCACCCAAGCCACGTAGGCCTGAATCATCCATCGTCGTCAAAATATCTTCTATTTGATGACTGCCGTTCATGCAAGCTTGATAGGTCTCATACCCTTGTGTTGCACGGTAGGCTTCAAACGTAATCGGTGCAATGGACTCAGGCTGCGTATGGCCTGCATTGACTTCCTTGACCACCGATTCTACGTTAGCATTTTCAACAGGGTTCATTCCAACAACCGCAACCGGCGCGACATCACAGCGCCCAATACACGGTACTTTTTGAACTCGAACACCTGCGTCTAAGCCATTTTCAAGTGACTCGATTAGACCATGCGCACCTTTCATTTCACACGTTAAGGATTCACACACCCGGACAGTTAACGCCGGAGGAGGCGTATCGCCTTCTTTGATTACATCAAAATGGTGGTAAAACGTCGCAACCTCATACACTTCCGCTTTAGATAACTTCATCTCTCGCGCCAACGCTACTAAATGGGCGGCGGAAATATAATGATATTTATCTTGAATCTTGTGTAAATGTTCGATCAATAAATCTTTTTGCCTAGACTCATCACCTAACAAAGTTTGTATTTCTGACAATGCTTTCGGATCGACTTGACGACCTTTACCAACTGCCCTTGGCAGTTTTAGCTTTTTACCCTCTTTTCGAGCGCTAACCACTTGCTCACTCATCAATCGACCACCCTTGAGTTTCTATTACGGACTTAATTTATTCAGAATTTAACATTGGAAAAATACCATGAGCTAGCACCCTTGTGAAGTCACACTGAGAACTCTCTACCCGTGTCTAGTTAAATGACTCCCTATTACATACACAAGTTCAGACCGAAAAATCACTTAGTTTGAATTTAAACCACAAAAACTAAGGGGGTTTCATCTTTTTGATATTATTCTATATTTCATAGCAACTATGTATTGTAATCTGCTCTCGAGCAAATAAGCTATCTTTCAGAGATGTGAATTCAACATTGTTACAACAAATCACAATAAATTCATCATAAATCAGACTTGTTTTAAGCATTCTGTCGTTTTTTTAACACTCTTGCGCGTATTGAAAGCCAATTTGATACACCATTCTCTTCAAATCATAATGCCTGTATGTTCATTTACATACAGCATTAACAGTACGCCGTTAGCTCTGGGCAGCAAAATCATTCACTCGACCTCAAGAAGCTAAACCGTGACAAGTGAGGTTATCTAGACAAGTTCTGTCTGCATACTGTGATTATAGAATATGTGGGGGGAAAGCTAGAATAACAAAGCGCATAGATCCAAGATGAGTATCGACAGTCGAAAATTTAATCCGATCGTCGATACCCATTTCAGAAAGAGAGGTTAGTTATCAGTAACCTTGATGGTTTTAAAGTCGTGCGCCCACACGCCCTTAAGCCAATTACCAACAACCTTTTTACCATAAACTTGGTCAAAGCAGTCAAAACTGACGCGCATGCTGTTACACATGATACTGAGTCAATCGTTATCACTGATTATTCTCATCGCTCCACAATAACCAAGTCAGTGTTAATCTACACTGCCCCAACCATTATTGCAAATAAGAATCATTACTGTTTATGAATTGTAGTTGCTGGTGTTTCGTCTCATCTTCACGCGCATTCCCAGCGACGCTAATTTTGATTAGAGTTCGCCCAAGTATCGCGTAATGTAATTGTCCGGTTGAACACCAACTTGTCCGCTGAACTCAACTCACTATCAGCACAAAAATAACCCTCACGCTCAAATTGATAGACTTGGCTATCTTGTGTAGCCAATAAGCTGGGCTCAACAATACTTTGCGTCAACGTCACCAATGACTCAGGATTTAAATACGTTGTGAAATCCGCAATATTTTTATCTGTATCTGGATGTGGATGGTTGAATAAACGATCGAACAGACGAATTTCAGCCGGCACACCATGTTCAGCTGAAACCCAGTGAATCACACCTTTAACTTTCCGACCCTCGGGATTAGCCCCTAAGGTAGCCGGATCATAGCTACAATTCAGTTCAACAATCTCGCCTTGTTCGTCTTTAATTACCTCATCACAACGAATGACATAAGCATTTCGCAGCCGTACTTCCTTATCTTTCACCAAACGTTTAAATTTATTGTTCGCTTCTTCCTTAAAATCCGCCCTGTCAATATAAAGCATTTGCGTAAACGGAATCTCACGCGTGCCCATGGCTTCATTCTGGGGATGGTTCGGCGCTGTTAATTGCTCGGTTTGATCAGCGGGATAATTAGTCAGCACCACCTTCAACGGATCCAATACCGCCATTACACGCGGAGCATTATCATTCAAGTTTTCACGGATACAACTTTCTAAAATATCCATCTCGACAGAGTTATCGGCTTTCGTCACCCCAATACGTGTGCAAAACTCGCGTAATGCCGCCGCAGGATAACCACGTCGACGCATACCTGAAATGGTTGGCATCCGAGGATCACTCCAACCATCGACCAATTGTTCTTCAACCAGTTTGGTCAACTTACGCTTACTGGTAATGGCGTATTGTAAGTTAAGCCGAGAAAATTCAATTTGTTGCGGATGATGTTCTGTTTGAAGGCTATCTAAAAACCAATCATATAGCGGTCTATGGTCTTCAAATTCCAAAGTACGAAGCGAATGTGTGACACCTTCTATCGCATCGGACACGCAATGCGCGTAGTCATACATCGGGTAAATAGACCATGCATTACCAGTTTGATGATGCACCACATCGCGTCGAATACGGTAAATAGCAGGATCGCGTAAATTAATATTAGGCGAAGCCATATCAATCTTGGCGCGTAATACCCGCGATCCATCTTCAAACTCACCCGCCCGCATTCGCTTAAATAGCGCTAGATTCTCGTCGACGGAACGGTCACGATAAGGACTATTTTGACCCGGTGCCGTCAAAGTACCCCGGTATTCCCGTGTTTGCTCTGCTGTCAAATCACAAACATAAGCATCGCCTTGTTCTATTAACTGCACAGCATAACCATAAAGCTGGTCAAAATAGCTCGAGGCATAGTGCAAGTGACCATCAAACTCAAACCCGAGCCAACGGACATCTTTCATAATCGCTTCAACAAATTCCAGTTCTTCTTTTTGCGGATTAGTATCATCAAAGCGCAAGGTACAGACACCGTGATAGTCCAGTGCCAAACCAAAATTTAAGCAAATAGATTTAGCATGGCCAATATGCAAATAGCCATTCGGTTCCGGAGGGAAACGCGTCTGTACACGTCCGCCATGCTTATTGGATGTCATGTCTGCATCAATAATATGTCGAATAAAATTACTGGGTTTAGTGTCCGCTGTTTCGCTCATGTTGCTCTCAATTAGTCATTCACATCGGGCGACATCGTCGCCCTAATCGCCATCAAATCGTCAAGGATAAGGGCTTTAGCACAGTGGCGCAACTTACCATAACACCGACAGCAATGCAGTCAATTCATCGCATTATCTAAAATACACCTACACGCTGGCGATCAGGCTCTAAAAATTGATTCTCATCTGACAGATATACACTTTTCTATACTCACTAAGCCAACACGCTGTCTGATGCAACGGGCCTCGAATACGCTTCACAATACAACGACGAATATCAATCCGAATGCCCGTCAACCACATTTTATTTCAATAGCAGAATATCACCACACTTTTTGTCGGCGGCATCACTATGTTGGTGACTCAACTCGACACAAGTTTGTTATTAACTGGTGTTTTACTCGCTCATTGGCTAGCTCTAAGAGACGGTTCCGTAGTATTTGTTCAACAGTCTTTACTCATCCTCGTCGCCTTCCATCGATTAATTAATGCGGCCAAAGATGAGAAAAGAGATCGTTCAGCAAGTTACCCAACAATGCAATCAAATATGGCACAATCATGCTAAAAGTAAGCCTATCATTAAGTTGCCATCATTATTTTTTAATTTGTACTATTTGGTATAAATTAATGATAGACTCCGCTACATGCACAAGCATCAAATTGGTTTTCTTAAATAAAACGGAGTACACACTATGACCATTCAAGCCCTGCTATACAAGCTTCCACCAATTGATAATAACCCTATTACTGATGACCTTGATGGTTGGGTTGCTGCCGGAGATAAGCCGAAAGCAACGATGAAAACGTGGATACAACACACCTCGAATGATGGCTCATTGATTTCAGGTGAATGGCATGCCACAACCGGCTTTTATCACACGACGTATGCTGCATACGAATTTGTACATTTGATTGAAGGCCGCATCACGATTACACCTGATGGAGGCGAAGCACAATATTATGTCCCTGGAGACAGTTTTGTTGTAGAACCAGGATTTAATGGTGTTTGGGAAATCACAGAGCCTGTCAGAAAAAATTTCGTCATTAAAATCAAATGATCATTAACGGTCGTGTCTTGAGTTAACCTATAACAGAGTATAACGGTTAACAAACAAATCACCGTCATGCCCCTTGCTCGAAAGAACAAGGGGCATGACAATACTCTTTTGACCCTAGTGAGAAAATCACACCAGACGGATGAGTCAAAGCATGAATTGCCATAGGAAGATTACAATACCTCAAAGTGAGGATAAGCTGAGAATTCAATCGCGATATTCCCTTCATGTAACTCACCCATCAGCAAGGCCGGTAGGTTAAATGACTGCGGCATATCATCGTCAGCCTTAACCGTCACATCTAAGTCCAAAACGACATGCATAGCATTGGTCTTTAAAAAGTCAAAAGCACTTTGATACTTCGTGAGCAAGCGTTGTATTTTTTCAATACAAATTGGCCCTGTCTCGTTTTCAGCCACAATCATATCAAAGCCAGAAAACTCACTGGGATTACCCAACATATCTGGTTCGCCTTTTTTAAAAGCATCCGAAACCAGCAAGTCAGGATATTGATTCAAAAACACATCAACATCAAATTGTTCGCCATAAACGCGTAACACCGTATCCATTATTTACTTCCCCTTAACGGCTTAAAATTATCAACTGAAACAGAGACAACGGCACTGCTTCAGTGAGCCTTTCTTCTGTTATCAAGGTTGACTTTAATGCACTATTTCGCAGTATCGTGCAGATAAATCCATACGAATCATTGTGAAATGCCTAGCCCGCAGCAATGTCTGTCATTTCGCAGTTCACACAAAATAAAATTGTTGCTAAATAAGGCGCTAACGCTTCATATTTAGACTTTATTGTTCTTACTCCGCCACTTCCACCCGAGTCACTTTCTGCAAGCCTCGCGGTAATTTATGACCACGTTTACCGCGTTCACCACTGTAATGGGCTAAATCGGCAGGTTTCAAAGTCAAATGACGTTTGCCAGCGTGCAAGGTGACACTGTCGCCTTCTGGCACGACGGTGACGGAATGTAACCATTCGCGTTTATTGGCAAAGGCTGCTTGAGGGATATTAATCAAGCGCACACCCTTACCTTTATTCATATTTGGGATTTCATTGGCAGCAAAGACCAGTAAACGGCCATCCCCTGCCGTGACGGCTAATTGGTCGGTGTCGATATTATTTAACCATAATGGCGCTAACACTTCGGCCCCTGCAGGCAAGTTGAACAGTGCTTTACCCGCTTTATTTTTGGCCAATAAATTATCCAATGTCGTGACAAATCCATAGCCGGCACTATTTGACAATAATAACGGTTGGTTTAATTCCCCCGCTAATAACGCCACAAAGCGCGCATCGGTTGGCATTTGCAAGCGCCCACTTAAAGGCTCACCTTGTCCACGGGCTGATGGCAAGGTATGGGCCGGTAACGAATAGCTGCGCCCCGTCGAATCCAAGAAGATAATTTGTTGGTTGCTACGCGCTTTGACCGAGGTGGCATATCGGTCGCCAGTCCGGAAATTCAATGAGCTCGGATCAACATCATGTCCTTTCGCAGCGCGCACCCAGCCACTTTCAGACAACACAATGGTAATCGATTCTGTCGGTAATAATTCGGTCTCGCTCAATGCTTTGGCGGCGTCTCGACTAACTAACATCGAACGACGATCATCGCCAAATTTTTTGGCGTCAGCCGTCAGTTCTTTGCGAATCAATGTTTTCAAACGGGTTTCTGAACCGAGTAACAATTCAAGTTGTTTACGTTCTTTCGCCAACGCGTCTAACTCGCCTTGTAGCTTCATTTCTTCAAGCTTGGCTAAATGACGTAACTTTAATTCTAGGATCGCTTCGGCTTGACGATCCGTAATCCCAAACCGTGTCATCAATACCGGTTTAGGCTCATCCTCTGTTCGAATAATAGCAATCACTTCATCAATATTGAGATAAGCGATTAATAAGCCTTCCAACACATGCATGCGATCGAGGATTTTATCCAGTCGATATTGCAGGCGACGACGAACCGTTTCAGTTCTATATGTCAGCCATTCCAATAACATATCACGCAAATTTTTGACTTGTGGTCGACCATCTAAGCCGATCATATTCATATTGACGCGGTAACTGCGTTCCAAATCCGTCGTGGCAAATAGGTGTGACATCAGGCCATCAATATCTACTCGATTCGAGCGCGGCACAACGACAAGTCTCACCGGATGCTCATGGTCTGATTCATCGCGTAAGTCCACTACCATAGGCAGTTTTTTATTTTGCATTTGATGGGCAATTTGCTCAACTACTTTGGCGCCAGAGACTTGATATGGCAGTGCATTGATGATCAATTCACCGTCTTCAACAGCATATTTTCCGCGCTGCCGTACAGAGCCATGTCCTGTTGCATAAATTTTGTGCAACTCGGCGGAGGATGACACGATTTCGCCACCGGTTGGGAAATCGGGCGCTTGCACCACCTCGAGTAACTCTTCGAGTTGTGTAGATGGTTTTTTCAGCAGTAATAAACACGCTTCAACTACTTCACGTAAATTATGAGGCGGAATATCGGTCGCCATCCCAACGGCAATGCCGGTGCCGCCATTGAGCAACACATTGGGTAAACGAGCAGGTAATAATTCGGGCTCATTCATCGTGCCATCAAAGTTCGGCACCCATTCCACTGTGCCTTGACCTAATTCGCTTAATAAAGTTTGAGCATAAGGCGCGAGGCGGGATTCAGTATAACGCATGGCAGCGAAGGATTTCGGATCATCCATCGACCCCCAATTACCTTGACCATCGATCAGTGGATATCGATACGAAAATGGTTGCGCCATTAGCACCATGGCTTCATAACACGCGGAATCGCCATGCGGATGATATTTACCCAACACATCACCGACAGTACGCGCTGACTTTTTATGTTTCGATAAGGCACTTAAGCCCAACTCCGACATTGCATAAATGATGCGCCGCTGGACGGGTTTTAAGCCATCGCCAACATGTGGTAAAGCGCGATCTAGAATGACATACATGGAATAATCCAAATAGGCCTTTTCCGTGAAATCTCGTACTGGTAATTGTTCTAAATCATCCACTAGTGAACTCATTGTTCAACCATCTCTTTATTGAATATCACACTGTCGCCAAATCGCCTTGCGCTTCTAACCAAGCTTTGCGATCGGCGGCTCGTTTTTTAGCCAACAGCTTATCCATCAACATCATCGTGTCATCTTCGGCCTGAATCGTTAAGCGAATTAGTCGGCGCGTATTCGGTGCCATCGTCGTTTCGCGTAATTGCATAGGGTTCATTTCGCCCAAGCCCTTGAAGCGCTGCGTACTGACTTTGCCTTTTATTTTATCTCTGTCGATCCGCTCTAAAATGATTTCGCGTTCTTCATCGTCTAAGGCATAAAACACCTGCTTACCGACATCGATACGGTATAACGGCGGCATCGCAACACAGATATGTCCCGCTTCAACCAAAGGCCTAAAGTGACGAACAAATAACGCACATAATAACGTGGCAATGTGCGCCCCATCCGAATCGGCATCGGCTAAGATACAAATTTTGCCATAACGTAAGCCCGACAAGTCTTCGGATCCTGGATCGACACCAATCGCCACCGCAATATCATGAACTTCTTGAGAGGCGAGCACCTGCGTTGATTCGACTTCCCAAGTATTTAAAATTTTGCCGCGTAACGGCATAATCGCCTGAAATTCACGGTCACGCCCTTGCTTGGCACTGCCGCCAGCCGAATCCCCTTCCACCAAGAATACTTCGGTACGAGTGACATCTTGCGAGCTACAGTCTGATAGTTTACCCGGTAATGCCGGACCTGATTGCACGCGTTTGCGAACAACCTTTTTGGCTTGCTTTAATCGTGATTGCGCATTGCTAATCGCTAATTCTGCAATCTTTTCACCATCTGCAACATGATGGTTAAGCCATAAACTAAACGCGTCCTTCACTGCCCCCGATACAAAGCCTGCACATTGACGCGAAGACAACCGTTCTTTGGTTTGACCTGAAAATTGTGGATCCTGCAATTTCACCGACAACACGTAACAGCAGCGCTCCCAAATATCCTCGGGCGACAGTTTCACCCCCCGCGGCAACAAACTGCGAAATTCACAAAACTCTCGTAACGCATCTAATATGCCCGAGCGAAGGCCATTCACATGGGTTCCGCCTTGTGCTGTCGGAATCAAATTGACATAGCTTTCGGCCAACTCTTCACCTGGCTCTATCTGCCACATCAAGGCCCAATCGACTTCCTCGTTCTCGCCTTTGATGTGACCATGGAATGCAGTGATCGGCACGCAAGGTTGATCGGTCATCATCGAGGCAATATAGCTGGTTAAGCCATCATCGTAACACCACCGATCTTCGACCTTATCCTTGCCCGACAAATCGATGAAAGTGACTACCAGGCCAGGACATAAAACAGCTTTTGCTCGCAACACATGCCGTAGCTTAGACACTAAAAACTTCGGTGAATCAAAATAAGAGCCTTGTGGCCAAAAGCGGACTCTGGTGCCGGTATTACGTTTACCGACAGTGCCAACCTCATGTAGAGCTTCAACTCTAGTGCCGTGTTCAAACGCAATGGCGTATTCCGTCGCATCACGTCGAATATTGACCTCAAGCCGTGATGACAGAGCATTTACAACAGACACCCACACCCCATGCAATCCTCCTGAGAACTGATAGTTTTTATTGGAGAATTTCCCGCCGGCATGAAGTCGAGTTAAAATCACTTCAACGCCCGGTACCCCTTCTTCTGGGTGAATATCTACCGGCATACCACGACCATCATCAATGACCTCTAAAGAGCCATCTTTATGCAAGGTGACGTTGATTTGACTGGCGTGACCTGCAACCGCTTCATCGACACTGTTATCAATCACTTCTTGGGCTAGGTGGTTCGGGCGAGTCGTCTCGGTATACATACCAGGACGCTTTTGTACCGGTTCGAGTCCCGTTAAAACTTCGATTGCTGAAGCGTTATATGCGTTAGTCATAACTCTGCTTTATTAATTTCTGTGCCCAGAGAGTAGCAGGATAAAAGCCTTCAAGACAATAGCCATGAAACTTAAGTCAATCACCAAGGTGGTAACGATAATGAGATTACGTATCTCGATTCCAGATGCGATATACTAGTATAAATACTTAATCTACGCTGTTTTTGATAAAAGCGAATAAAGAAAATCGCTCGATCTAGTATTTTTTCCATCTCACTAGCAACCTTATTCGCCCAAGCAATGTCTACTGAAAAATTACATGACCAACAGCGAGGATACTCAAGTGAAATTTAAGTCAATGAACAAGACCTCATTGGGCTTTGAAATCACCATCATTCTGATAATAAAACTCATTATCCTCTATTCGATTTGGCATGCTTTCTTCCATGAACAACGTCAAGAACACACTACCCGTACTGTCGCAGAACGCTTTCTCGACCAGCGCGATGCACACAACAAGGAACCCATGAATGATCTCTGAAGAATTGGTCGATATATCGCGGCTGCAATTTGCAATAACCGCACTATACCATTTCCTTTTTGTCCCTCTAACACTCGGCCTGTCATGGGTTTTGGTGATTATGGAGTCCGTCTATGTCATGACCGGTAAACAAGTTTATAAAGACATGACCCGGTTTTGGGGTAAGTTGTTCGGTATCAACTTTGCCATGGGGGTCACGACCGGACTGACTTTAGAATTTCAATTTGGTACCAACTGGGCCTATTACTCTCATTACGTCGGTGATGTTTTCGGGGCACCGTTAGCGATTGAAGGCATGATGGCCTTTATGCTCGAATCCACTTTCGTCGGCATGTTCTTTCTCGGCTGGGATCGCCTCAATAAACAACAGCATTTATTGGTCACATTCTTAGTCGCTATCGGATCGAACTTATCTGCTTTATGGATCCTGATTGCCAACGCTTGGATGCAAAACCCTGTTGGTGCGGAGTTCAATTACGAAACCATGCGAATGGAAATGACCAACTTCGCCGAGGTCTTGCTCAACCCAGTCGCACAGGTGAAGTTCATCCATACCGTTGCCGCGGGTTATGTGACGGGCGCCATGTTCGTATTAAGTATCAGCGCTTATTACTTATTGAAGGGGCGAGATTTAGGGTTTGCCAGACGTTCTTTCGCCGTGGCTGCTGGCTTTGGTTTTGCGTCTATTTGTTCGGTTATCTTGTTGGGCGATGAAAGTGGTTATGAAGTCGGCGATGTTCAAAAAACAAAACTGGCCGCCATTGAGGCTGAGTGGCATACTGAACCACCACCCGCTGCGTTTACCGTCTTTGGCTTCCCGAATCAAGAGACCATGGAAACTGAGCATGCTATCAAAATACCGTATCTAATGGGTATCATTGCCACCCGATCTTTTGATACGCCGGTTCAAGGTATTACCGAGATCATCACTGAAAACGAAACCCGTATTCGGAACGGTATGATGGCTTATGAAATACTGCAACTGCTTCGAAATGGTGAAGATGATGAATTCACTAAACAACGATTTGAAAATGTCAAAGCGGATCTCGGATATGGTTTATTGTTAAAAAAATATGCCGATAATGTGCTGGATGCGACAGATGAACAAATCAAAGCTGCGGCACTGGATACTATCCCTTCGGTTGCGACATTGTTCTGGAGTTTTCGACTCATGGTCGCCTGTGGCATCATCATGTTCATTATTTTCTCACTGTCCTTTTATTACTGTGCCCGCAGGCAAGAATACAAACATCGCGGGTTACTGTGGGCAGCACTTTTAGCTTTACCACTACCTTGGATCGCTGCTGAAGCAGGCTGGATTGTCGCCGAAGTCGGCCGTCAACCATGGTCTATCAGTGGTATTTTACCCACGCATTTATCAGTCTCAACGCTGTCAGTCGGTAGCGTTTATAACAGTTTAGCGGCACTGGTTACCTTCTATACCCTGTTATTTATTTTAGAAATGTATTTAATGATCAAATTCATCAAACTCGGCCCCAGTAGTCTGCACACTGGCCGTTACCATGGCGAATTGGCACAAAAGGCAAGCTCATGACCCTTGATTACGAAATGCTCAAACTGATTTGGTGGGGGCTAATTGGCGCCTTGATTGTCGCTTTTGTTTTAACCGACGGCTTTGATATGGGCATTGGCACACTGTTGCCTTTTATCGGTAAAACCAATGAAGAGCGCCGCATTATGATTAATAGCGTTGGTCCACACTGGGAAGGCAATCAAGTGTGGCTAGTGACAGCTATTGGCGCTTTATTCGCCGCATGGCCATTGATCTATGCGATGGCATTTTCTGGCTTTTACTTTGTCATGATGTTTACATTATTTGCTCTTTTCCTACGCCCTATCGCTTTCGATTACCGAAGTAAAATTGATAGCCCCCATTGGCGTAATGCGATGGACAAAGGCTTGTTCTTGGGTAGTACGATTCCCCCGTTTCTTTTCGGGCTTATCTTTGGCAATTTGTTCATCGGCGTCCCGTTTCATTTCGGTGAATATATGCGGCCCAATTACACGGGAGATTTCACCACCTTATTTAACCCGTTTGCCATCCTGATTGGCATTCTCAGCTTAACCCTTGTCGTCATGCACGGTGCTACTTGGCTACAAATGCGTACTGTGGATAGCTTAGAGTCACGCGCTCGTATGATCGCGAAAGCCAGCGCGATAATCGTGTTTATATTATTTGCTACTGCTGGCGTTTGGCTCTACCTCGGCATTGATGGTTATGTCATCACCCAGATGCCTGATGCCAATCTCAGCTTTACCCCTGATGCCAAACAAGTCAGCCACCAAGCTGGCGCTTGGTTTCTCAACTATACCGCTTACCCTTGGACAAAATTGATTCCTGTACTGGGACTTTTAGGCTGCGCCTTGGTGTTTCTCGCCTCGCATTCTGATCGTCCAGGGTGGGCATTCTTCGGTAGTAGTCTCGCCATCATTGGTATCATTAGCACCGCGGCTGCGTCACTGTTTCCATTTATCATGCCTTCAAGCTCCCAATTTGGGCATAGCCTGACGATTTGGGATGCCACATCTAGTTTCATGACATTGAAAATCATGTTTTGGATTGCTGTCTTTTTTGTCCCCCTCATCATTACCTATACTTGCTGGAATTACAGCAAAATGTGGCGGCGCCTAGACACCCACTTTATTCTGAACAACACCCACTCAAGCTATTAAGATTAGGAGTCACGATTATGTGGTATTTTGCATGGATTTTAGGGGTTTTACTTGCCGTTGCATTTGGCGTTATCAATGTCATGTGGCTAGAGTTACAGGACCTCGATCACCCTGACAGTCATTAAGACATGGATCGCTTTGCAATACGCATGATCTCGCTGATACTCTCATTAGCACTGTCGACATTGATACTGCTTTACCCGCAAGTTGTCATTGATGACAACAACCAAGCTAACCATCGACTATTGATGCTATTTCTCAGTGGCACAATGATAGGGTTTATTCACGGTGTTGGTTTCCACATCAAAACGGGGGTCGTCCGATATGTCCTCAGTCCTTTAGTCAGCTGGCCCATCATGTTAGCGGGTATTTTGTTGAGTCTAACGAAAGCCAGCTTGCTATAACACTACTTCAAGGCAATCGTCTCGATACGTCCCTTCAAGGTGATCTCTAGCTTATTTTCCTTGGCTAACCAGCCAATGGCTCTTTGGACCTGCTTTGCATCCAGATCACTCTCTTTGACCACTTTGGTCACTGTACTTGGGCCATGCTTGTCTAGATAGTGCCACAACTGACCTGCAACCAAACCAATAGACTTAGACATCGAACGCTCCTTGAGACAAATGATAACGCTTAATGATCGGCAAATATAATGCCAAACAATGCAATATCACGTTAACATTAGCTTTGCAGCTGCTTACATGAAATCAGCAATATAATAAGAGTCAGAAATCAAAACAGTTCGGTGCAATTTTGTCCTAACTGCACCAAAACATGACTAGCTTAGGATATGCTTATGACAAGCTTATGACAAGCTCTGCCAAGCAGCTGCCATTGACGATAAAGCTGTCAATACTACCGCCCGTGGTGCTGCAATATTCAATCGCATAAATCCAGATCCCGTTTCACCAAACAAGGTGCCGGGACTCATTGCCACTTTCGCTTGTTCAATAAAAAAGCGGTGCAGCTCAGCATCCGTCATATTCATATTACGACAGTCCAACCACAGTAGATAGGTGCCTTCAGATGCGATGACTTTAATCGTTGGTAGGGAAGATTCAAAGTACGCGTTGACCGCCAAGCGCGTCTCATCTAGATAAGACATTAAATTATCTAACCAGGCTTCACCATGTCGATACGCGGCTTCAAAGCCACAAATGCTAAACGGGTTGGTATTACTGACATGCCAATGATTAAAGACCTGCTGTATTGCCTCTCGGTGAGCCGCATCATTCGCGACAATCGCAGACAAGCCAAGGCCAGGTATATTGAAAGTCTTGCTCGGTGAAGCCGCCGTGATAATTGGCACATCTTCAGCCAGCGACGCAATGGGAATATGTTGTTGACCCGGAAAAATCAGATCCGCATGAATCTCATCCGAGATAATGGTCATACCATAGCGGCGACACACGGTTAGTAGCGCTTTTAATTCTGTTTCCTGCCAAACCCGACCAACTGGGTTATGCGGTGAACACAGCAACAAGACCTTAGCCCCTGCTGCTGCACACTGTGCCAAATGGTCTAAATCCATCCGGTAATGGTTATTCTCTAACCTCAGTGGGCTTTCGACCAAAGTCCGTTTGGTGTCTTGCACAGCACTGAAAAATGGATGGTAGACCGGTGGTTGAATAATCACCTTTTCGCCCACTGCCGTTAAAGCGGTGATCGCCGCATAAATCGAGGGTACAACCCCAGGACACATCACGATAGCTTCACGATCTATGCTCCAGTGGTGTCGCAGCTGAAACCAATTTTGCATGGCGGTATATAGACTCTCAGGGTAATCTGTATAGCCATAGATTGTATGTTGAGCTCGCGCGATTAACGCATTGGTCACGGCTTCTGGCGCAGAAAAGTCCATATCTGCCACCCATAATGGTGTGACATCATCGGTGCCAAAATAGGTTTTACGCGCGTCGTATTTTAAACTTGCCGTCCCAGCTCGACTCGGCGGCGTATCAAACCCGCTTGTCACCCGCGATAGCGCCACATAGTCGCTTCAGACAAGGTATGTTGAAACTTACGGCTGGTTTCACGAATCACAAATGGCACAGCAACCGGCCCTTGAACCAAATCAAAATGCGGTGCTAACATCATTTTTAAGCCATCCAGCGTACTGACATTTTCGCCATCCACTTTACGACCACCAACCCAGTTCTCCTTATCGGTATGCTCTTCGAGCCACGTATAAGGCGAAGTAATCATCAAAATACCCCCGGGATTCATTCGCTCTTGAATCGTGGTTAAAAATAACGACGGTTGGTATAGACGATCAATCAAATTGGCCGCGAGAACCAAATCATAACCTTGATAGTTCGGCTTCAAATTACAGGCATCACCTTGCATAAAAGTCACTTTTTCAGCCGTGGTCTTATCCGCAAAATCGGTTAAACGGCGTTCTTTATATAAAGCCAATTCACCTTCATCTACAATACTGTAACGAATAACGCCTTGTCGTTGTAATTGCACGCCTAAGTTAATCAATCTTGCAGAAAAATCAATGCCGGTCACCCGATCGAATTTTTTTGCCAACTCAAAGCTTGAGCGGCCTACTGCACAGCCAATATCCAAAGCATTGCCCATTGGTTGGTCACCCATTGCTGCAATGGCTAATTCTGCTAATGCGGTTGGGAAATTATCGACATCAAGATAGCGGTCACCATAATGGAACTCTGCGTATTCTGATAGCATTTTATCGGTTTCGTAATTGGATCCCACTTGCTCTTCTAACTCCTCTGCGATGACATAACGGAAGCCCGCATGCTGGAAAAAATGTTTGCGAAATGCATAACGTGCACTCAAGCGACTTTCATTACCACAAGAAATCCATGAACCACCCTTAAATATATTGTGGCGGCCATCGAATGTTGGCATGGTAAAGTCATCATAAAAAGGATGCACCTTAAAATTATCAAAAGGATAAATCGCCGTTTCAGTCCATTGCCACACATTACCGACGACATCGTATAAGGCACCTTGGGCATGCCGATTAACCGGACATGACGACGCTTGATAATCTAAATGTAGATTGGCATGACAAGCATTGCCGCGTTCAAGCTCTTTAATTCCCGCAACATCTGCCATGCGATACCATTCATCTTCCGTAGGCAGACGAACCAGTTCACCCTTTTGTGCCGCCAACCAATTACAAAAGGCCTTCGCCTCATGATAGTTAACATCTGCCGGCCAATCCCAGGGCATCTCAACGATCTCAGTCATTAACCGTAACTGCCAGCCTTTGTCTGATTCAATCCAAAAACTGGGGTGACGAGCTTGGGTATAGCGTAACCATTCCAATCCTTCTTCTGCCCAAAAACGTTCATTTTGATAGCCGCCAGCTTGTACAAATTCAAGGAACTCTTGATTGCTAACTAAATAACGTGCGGCTTTAAACGCTTTAACGGATGCATGGTGGTTACCATATTCATTATCCCAACCATAATACGGATCGTCATACTCTTTACCGATAGTCACATCACCCGCTGGAATCGCCACAAAATCATTCACAGGTGCTTCACCGGATTCAGCGCAGGGTGCCCATTCAGGAAGGGACTGCACCCAGTCTATATTCTGTTGACGGATCAGTACTGATGACGTCTCGAGATGAATATGTTCATGCTCAATCCCCATCAAAAAGGTCCACCAAGGATTGTCCCAAGTGATAGGTAGCGACAAAGGTGTTGTTTGAATCAAATGATTGATTAATGTATTCACTTGAGCGCGATAGGCTTTCACTTCGTCGACAGTCGGCCAGTCATAATGCGCCTCATCCAAGTCATCCCAACTCATTTCATCGACACCGATTGCAAACATCGATTCAAAATCGGGATTAACGCGCGCTTCAACCAAACCTGCCAGCACCAGTTTATTGACGAAAAACGTTGCCGTATGGCCAAAATAGAAAATCAACGGATGGCGAAGTGAGATCGACTTCTGATAGTAGGCTCTATCGTCGGTTAGCGTTTCAAAGAGTGCGTTGTAACGTTGCCAAGTCGTATTGAAATATTGTGCTATTTCTTGTCGCTTGGCCTCAACATCATTCCCGGTTAGCAATGGTGTTCTTAAATACGGCGTCAATGCTTCTGGTTCCTGAACTGCATTATCCGCAGGGAAAACTGTGTTTAAAGACTGCGTTGATGACATTAAACTATCCTTATTCGGTTTCCGAGTAGCGATGACGCACCATTGCGTCGAAAGTGACGAAAACACCTCATTCGAATAAACCCAAAAGCCTACAAACCAACTTCTTAGCTTTAATTCATGGCAATATCTAACTAATCATCATAAGGAATCCTTGTCATCGGCACAAGCTAGCACTAGTACCTATCCCCCCAAAAGCTCAGCACAGAAGAAGCCAACACAGAGTTCAATTCGCTTATTAGTCTGAGTTCACAGTCTTATTTTGTAGGACTTGATCGATATAACTCAACCAATACAGAGCTTGTTGCTTCTCGTTCTTAAATTTCGCTGCTTTCATCAATAATGTCTGTGCTTGCTCGAAACGATCAAGATGAAACTGTGATAAGCCAGCCATCAAATAAGCCGTGCCTCGTCGTTTGCCAACCAACTTTTGTAAACTAATCTCAAAAGCACTGCTCGCGTCTTGCCATTGTGCTAAATCAAAGAGTACTCGGCCATATTTCACGCCAGCCTCACCGCTGGCATCACGTTTAGCCAATCTTGCTAAGATCACCGCCGCCTTCTCTTTTTCACGGGCAGCCAACCAACTATCCGCCAAACGATTCAAGTTTCTTTGGTTTTCAACGATATCGCCATCGCGCATGCCTTTGGTCAATAATTGCGCTGATTTATAAGGAATCTGTAAATAGCGATACATATCTGCTAAACGAACCACCACCTCGCCATCACTCAAGTCCAAACGCTGCGCTAAGACCTGAACCGCCAAAGCCGTCGTCTGTTTATTCAACTGGGCATATAAAGCCGCTAGTTGCTGCCAATATTGTGCTTTCTTAGGATAGCGAACAATCAGCTTTTCCAAAATGCTGATGCTTGCTGAATATTGCTTCAATTCCAAGTGGGCGGCCAATAACAACTGGTACCAATTTTCTGACGGCTTAGACTCATTTCGTAGCGCGATTTTCATATGTTTAACCACTTGATTAAACTGATCCAGTTGATAATAAGCGCTCGCAATCAACACATGAGCACTGTTTGGAGGCGCAGGTTCATTGGAAAACCATTTCTCAAGGGTGTTAATACCTGCTTGGTATTGTTCTTCAGCTAGCAATAGTTGTCCCAAATTGTAGCGAAGACTATGACTGACGGGATCAGGCAATGCCCCAGAGGCTAAAGCCTGTTGAAACTGTGTCCGTGCTTGTCGATATTGTGACTTGGCGGAATAAACATAGCCTAAGGTTTGTTGAACAATCGCTTGTTCATAAGACCCTGCTTGCGTCCTTTTTAGCAATGCCAATAACGCCACTTCAGCTTTGGAATACTGCTCCGCGCTCATCAGCGCTTGCGCATCCGTTAAAGCCTTGTAGGTTTTTTCGCTGAGTAAGTACTGCCCCTGGTCTTTCGCGCCCGACAGTGGGCTGAAACATAATAAATACAGTAATAAAACAATGCGTATTCGATCGGCCATCATTTAGACAACTTAAACGTGATTTCTTGAGCAGCAGTCTGTTCAACCGCTTGACCATCCACAATTTTGGGGTTGAACTTCCATTTCTTAATGGCGCTAATTGCAGCTTTATCAAATACCCCTTCTGGCGATGCGCTCAATATTTGTGGGTTCACAACTCGCCCTTCCTTCGTAATTGTAAAGGCGACTTTCACGACCCCTTCTATATTTCGGCGCGCAGCTGTACGCGGATAGCGAGGTGGAATTCGGACTAAAGGCACCACTTGTGCGTATTCAGACACGACAGGGGGCGCAATCGGTGCCGCAGAAAACTCGCCAAGATAAGGACCTCCCGCAATATTAAGCGGTACTTTGATATTCGGCGCAGTGAATTTGGGGGTTGGCGTTTTAACCTGTTTCGTTGGTTGTGTCATCTGCGGTGGTGGAGGCATTTTTTCAGGCGGCTTCGGTTTGTCGGGCAATTCGCGCTTTTTCGTTTCGACCGTGGTGTCTTTCTTGACGCGTACAAAATCAAGCAAACGTATATCTTCTGCATCATTACGATCAACATTGTTACTCGCCGTCATGACTTGCATCATGGTGAATAAGCCCAAATTCACTAATATGGCAAAAACCAGTCCAAACGTTAACCGCATAATGACCTACTTAATCTCTTTCTGCTGCAATGGATACATTCGCGACACCGGCTAATCTCGCTTGGTCCATTACTTCAATCAATAGTCCTGTTTTGGCATCTTTATCGGCCAGAATAATCACAGACCCTTCTGGGTTTTCAGCATGCATCCGTTCGACATTAGCCCGAATGGCACGACGGTCAATTGCTCGCCCATCCATATTGATGCTGCCATTAGCAGTAATCGCAATCATGATATTGGCCAAGTCTTTCTTCACCGCTGTTTTCGCTGAAGGACGGCTAACATCAACGCCAGTTTCTTTAACAAAAGATGTCGTGACAATAAAAAAGATCAACAGAATAAACACCATATCGATCAACGGTGTCATATTAATTTCTGCCACACTGCCACTTTGGCGCCTAGAATGCCTATTTCTCATTACTGTTACCCTGTATCATGTCAGCCATCTCGCCGTAATTGGTCTGCCACACTCTCAACAGCATGGCGCATCCGCGCTTCTAATTCGGTACTAAAATATAAGCCCGACAATGCGGTTAACAGACCCGCCATCGTCGTGATCAACGCGACTGAAATTCCCCCCGCCATACCGCGCGCATTACCTGTACCGAATACGGTTAACACGTCAAAGGTTTGGATCATGCCATCCACTGTGCCTAACAATCCCAACATCGGTAACGCACCCGTCAAGGTCTTGATAAACATCAGATAGCGTTTTAGCGAAGCACGAGATTGTGCGATCATCCCTGCTCGGATTTGTTGTGCCGCCCAACTTCGTCGCTCTGCTCTCTGTTGCCACTCGGCCACCATCACAGCGACAGTTTTAGGGTATACCCAAAAAACAAATAAATACCGCTCAGCAATCAGCGTCCACATCAAAATAGATGCCAACAGAATCAACCACAACACCACACCACCGCTTTCCATCAGCAGTTGAATGTTGAAGAGATTATTACCGAATGTTGTCATCGTTTGCTTCCGCATTGCGTGCAATTAAGGACGCACTTTCTTCGTCGAATATCTGTACTAAACGATTACTTTTCCCCGACAACAAGCTATGAATAAGCAATAAGGGAATAGCAACAGCAAGGCCAAGCTCGGTAGTCACCAAGGCTTGAGAGATACCTCCCGACATCAACTTCGGATCGCCGGTACCAAACAAGGTGATCGATTGGAAAGTTTCAATCATGCCCGACACCGTACCCAATAAACCCAACATCGGTGCAATCGCCGCCAAAATAGCGAGCGTAATCAAGCCTCGTTCTACTTTGGGGATTTCACGTAAAATCGCTTCGTCTAATTTTAAGGTCAGCGTGTCGATATCATTCGCTAACCCTTCGCGATAAACCGACAAGATCCGCCCCAAAGGGTTTTTAGTATCTGCAACCGCTTGCTTTTGCTGCTTAGTAACCCGCTGACTGGTTAATGACAACGATACAAACCGCTGTATAGCAATCAAGACCCCAACCGCGCCCAAAATCAATATCAAGTAACCAATCCAACCACCTTGTTGAATGCGTTCTTTCAAATCAGGCGCTTGTACCAACAGCGCCATAATGGCCCCACGAGTAGGATCAACGACTACGGATTGCAACACGCCACTGTCCGCCGACTCAAACTCAGCTGCCACAGATTGTAGCCGTTCAACGGGTTGACGCCCTAATGCCACCAGGTTGCCTGTTTCAGGCAAGTAACGTAAAAATTGGCCGTCACTAAAGGCAGTAAAGGGGCCAACACGTGTCACTTGCTTCTGTTCAACCATTCCTTGCGCCGTAATGATGGCTTGGCTAAATTGTTTAATCTTCGCCGATTCCGTCATTTCTTGTTGAAGTGACAACCACACTTGACGGATCTCTTCAATTGTTGGGATCTGTTTCCGTTCGGCCACCGCATTTAAAAATTGACTACGCTCGGGCAGCTCTACCGAAATCATGGAACTTTCCAAAACACTCCGGCTCTCATTCGCCACTTGCCTGACCGTACCAAACAATTCACCCAAAGAACCGGATTTCAATTCCAAATCCGCATTAGCTTGCGTTAACAGCTGTTCTTGTTCTTGGAACTTAGTATTTAAATCCTTAGTCCGACCTTCTTGCGCCGCTAATTGTGCTTTTGCTTGGGCTAATAACCGCGCTTGTTGATCACGTTCCGTGATAAATATCGTTTCGCGTCGCTGATTCTGTTCTTGCTCCATCACGCGATCATGTTTGACCTGCTCAAAAAGTGCATCCAAATTGGTCGGCTTTTCGTCAGAATGTGTCGCCCATGCAGCGCTGCTAAAGACGACGAAAAATGCCCATAGATAAATTAGTCTCATTTGGCATTACCTCTTGTTTTAACCGGTAACACCAATAGGTCGGGAGGCAATTGTTTCTTAGCGACTTTCAAGCCTTTATCTATCGCTTGTCGATAGCTATCATCAATGCGCTGCCAGCCTTGGTCCCAAACGCCCGCTTCTAGATTATCCAAAGTCAAATAATACAAACTCACCCGACCAATCCGTAGAAAATCAACGGTTCTGGTATTGCCATTTAAGGTGAGTTCACCTTGATAAGCTTCGATTGTGCGGCCATATTCCGTTTCTACTTGATAGGCTTCGAGAATACGACGATATTTTTCTGCCAGACTGACATCAGCACGTTCCATTAAGTCTTGTAAAGCGGTGACCCGGTTTTGACGCTCTTCAGGTAAGAAAGGAATATCCAATGCCACAAATTGGTCAATCACCTCAATCATCTTTAGCATCAAAGGCACAATTTCTCGCTGCGTCGTTTCAATGTTCAGTAATTGCTCATCAATCGAAGTCAGTTCTGTTTGTTGAGATAATACCAACTTCTCTAGTTGTGCATTGTAGATCTGCAGGCTCTCTGTTTGACGCAACACATTTCGATATTCCGCCAGCATCTGATCGGTTTGCTCTGACAAAGTATCAATCTCTTGTTGTGATTTTTTTGCCGACTGTTCGGTTTTAACTTGTGATGCTATCGCATCTTGTAGTGTTTCAACATGACTTGCATAAGCAAGCGAACAGAACATCATCCCTGCTAAACCACAGAATTGAGTAAGAGTAATTATCCGCATGAAAAAGCGTTCCCATCTATATTAAGTTGTTGTCGAGATGATGCAATCTGAGCCTTGACCATATCGCTAATAATAATCATTCATATTAACACTGTCACCGTTATTCAACAGCACCTGTCATAAAGGACTGCATAGCATACCCTGTACCTTACTCTTGAAAACGCGTGATATCACATAATAATAGGCTAAATCGCGTAGCATTTTCACTTAAATACATTTTGTTTGCTACATTTCAGCCCGCTTTAAAAAACTAAAGTCGGACATTCCGACAAGATCGGCTAAAATCATCACATCATTTTATGTTTAACCCTAATCGTCAAGGATCAACAATGCAAACAAATCACGACCTCTTTACCCTGGCTCAGCAACATATTCCTGGTGGCGTCAACTCGCCAGTTCGCGCCTTCAAAGGCGTTGGTGGTGACCCTGTTTTTTTTCGTTCTGGTAAAGGTGCTTGGTTAACTGATGCTGAAGGCAAAAGATATATCGACTATATCGGATCTTGGGGCCCGATGATCCTCGGCCATGCTCATCCAGACGTCATTAACGCCGTCCAAGAAGCCGCTACCAATGGACTTGGTTTTGGTGCGCCAACCGAAATTGAAATTGAAATGGCAGATCTGCTCTGTCAGCTAGTGCCTTCGATGGAACAAGTACGCATGGTCAGCTCAGGTACTGAAGCGACAATGAGTGCGATTCGCTTGGCCCGTGGCTACACTAGTCGAGATAAAATCGTTAAATTTGAAGGCTGTTACCATGGTCACGCAGACTCCTTATTGGTCAAAGCGGGATCTGGCGCACTGACCCTAGGAGAGCCTTCATCGGGTGGTGTACCAGCCGCATTGGCAGAACATACCTTGACCCTGACATACAATGATTTAGAGTCGGTCAGACAATGTTTCAAACAACTCGGTGATCAAATTGCTTGCATCATTGTCGAGCCTGTGGCGGGCAATATGAATTGTATTCCACCACAAGCAGGGTTCTTAGAAGGTTTACGCGACATTTGTGACCAATATGGTGCGGTCCTTATTTTTGATGAAGTCATGACCGGCTTTCGCGTTGCTCTTGGTGGCGCCCAAGAATTTTATGGTGTCAAACCAGACTTAACAACGCTTGGCAAAGTGGTCGGTGGTGGCCTTCCAGTCGGTGCTTTTGGCGGTAAACGTGAAATCATGGCCTATATCGCGCCCTTAGGTCCCGTCTACCAAGCTGGCACCTTATCTGGTAACCCCATAGCAATGGCGGCGGGGCTTAGCACACTCAAATTATTGCAAGCACCCAACTTTCATCAACAACTTTCTGCTAACGCCGCGCTATTAGTCGCCGGTCTGCAACAAGCGGCCGACAATGCCGGTATCGGTTTGAGCACCAATCAAGTCGGTGGCATGTTTGGTTTCTTCTTTACCGACCAACAACAAGTGAGCCACTTTGACCAAGTGGTCGCTTGTGACCAAGAACGCTTCAAGCTGTTCTTCCATGGCATGCTAGCAGAAGGCATTTACCTTGCACCTTCTTCTTACGAGGCAGGCTTTATCTCGGCGGCACATGGCGAAGCAGAGATTCAGGCGACGATCACTGCCGCTGAAAAAGTCTTTGCAACATTGTCATAACGACGATGAAAACACTGTATTGGCACGATTACGAAACCTTTGGCATCGATCCACGTTACGATCGGCCGTCACAGTTTGCCGGTATTCGCACAGATGAAGATCTCAATATCATTGGCGAACCGCTCATGATCTATTGCAAGCCCGCCGATGACTTCCTGCCTCAACCACAAGCCTGTCTTGTGACCGGCATCACACCACAAGAAGCGCTAGAAAAAGGCGTTAATGAGGCAGAATTCATCCGACTTATTCATCAAGAGCTCGCTACAGAGAATACCTGTGGCGTCGGATATAATAGTCTACGCTTTGATGATGAGTTCACTCGCTTTATTTTGTATCGTCATTTTTACGATGCCTATGCGAGGGAATGGCAAAACGGTTGTTCGCGTTGGGATATCATTGATATGGCTCGTCTCACACGCGCCTTAAGGCCAGAAGGTATTCAATGGCCAGATCGAGAAGACGGCAAACCTAGCTTCCGTTTAGAACACCTGACCACTGCCAATCATATTGAACATCAAGGTGCCCATGATGCATTAGTCGATGTCTATGCCACCATTGCATTGGCTAAGCTCATCAAATCCGCACAACCCAAATTATATGATTACGTCTATCAACATCGGCAAAAACAGACCTTAGCGCCTTTGTTAAATTTACGCGATCGTCAGCCTGTGATCCATGTGTCGCGCATGTATCCTAGTGATTATTGTGGTACCGCGTTAGTCGTACCGATCGCTAAAGATCCACATAATAGCAATGGCATCATTGTCTATGATCTCCGCCATGATCCTACCGCCTTCATAAACGAAGACCCCACCACCTTGAGAGAGTGGCTGTTCACTCCAACAAAAGATCTACCACAGGGCGTAACTCGACCGGCATTAAAAACCATCCATATCAATAAATGCCCCATCATCGTGCCCGAAAACACACTCGATGACGCAGCAGCAGATAGGCTACAAATAGATCGCACACAACATCAACAACATCTTCAACAGCTTAATAAGGCGGGCGACCTGTCGGCAAAAATCAATGCTATTTTTACCAAGCCGGACTATGCTGACAGTGATGATCCTGATGCCAGTCTCTATAGCGGCGGCTTTTTTAGTGGCGGAGATAAGCAAAAAATGGCCTTAATTCGTGACGCCGATCCTCAGCAATTAGCCACATTGTCATTACCCTTCGACGACCCACGGCTCGATGAAATGCTCTTCCGCTACCGTGCTCGTAACTGGCCAGACAGCTTAAGCAATGAAGAGCAATCACAATGGCAAGCCTATTGCCAACAACGCTTTCACCAGTCCGATCAGCCGGCTATTTTAACCTTTGAACGATATTTTAAGGACATCGAAAATAGTCAACAACAAGCCACGACAGAAAAGCAACAGCACGTTTTAGCACAACTCAAAGCATACGGCCTATCACGCCAAGCGCAATTGACCGATATGTGAGATAACAGAGCCTGCCATTACTGGCAGGCTTTTACATATTCGCTGTTTACGGTCTAAACCGATAAATCAGACCCGCTGAAAACATATCGACATCGATCTCGTCAAAATGCTCCCATTCGACGCGCATCGCCAGTGCTTTATTGACAGCATAATCAGCGCCGATACCATACATAGGATCCATCAGTCCATCATCATCAAAATCAATCGTTTGACCTGAGGCATTGATAAGGCCACTGTAATCCACATCCCAATCAATCAATAAACCCGCTTTACCAAAAACGGATAATGACTTCGTTAAAGGCACCCTCGCAACAAGTGCAGTGCCAAAGCCATATAAGTCCGCTTCGGTGACAACAGGCTGACCAGCAATGCTGCCATTGACCGCGGTTAAGCCAAAGTTGGCATAAAAAGCTTCAACAGCAAAAATGGGGGTAAATTGATAAGCTATCGTTGCTTTCCACGCCGTATCATCATCGTCACATCGACCGGAAAATCCCACATTACCAAACTGGTCACAAGCTTTGCTCATCTGTGCTTGGCCGACACTCAATACAGTATACAAGCCCTGTGCAGAGAGAGGCATTACAAACAAGGTCATGGTTACTAGCGTAAGAAATTGTTGGGAAATCACTTTCATAATGCCATCTCCATTTTCATTGCACCATTATGTTAAGTCGTTGCTCGCCACTCAACGACCGAACTCTGACACTCTTAATTGTCATACTTCAATCTTAGCGAAATACGATCAAAACCACACGACTTTATAATCTCACCTTAAAACACCTTGCTGCTATATGTTCATCAAGTCACAAGACTAACGCACCACACTCAGGAATTGGAAAATTAACTCCGACGAACGTCTGACCAATCAGCTAAAATAAGCGCATGCAAACTTGCCCAATTCTACTCACCACCTTAAATGCCCGTTATATGCATACCGCTTTTGGACTGCGTTATTTGTATGCCAACCTAGCGGAACTACAAGCACAAACGCGTCTGCAAGAGTTCACCATCCAAGAGTTACCGCTCAATATCGCTGAACAGCTTCTGGCCAACCAACCCCAGATCATTTGCTTTAGTGTCTATATCTGGAATATCAGTGAAATTAGTCAGGTCATTCAGTTAATCAAACAAATCGCACCAGAGGTGATGATTATTCTTGGTGGCCCTGAAGTCAGTCACCCACCAGACATACCCGCCATTGCCGATCACGCCGATTACATTATTACCGGCCCTGGTGAACAGAGCATTAAAACCTTATGTCAAGCGTTATTGAGCGGTCAACGTCCAGCTAAGCGCCTAATCGAAGGCATTCCAATCCCTTTAGATCAGTTAACACTGCCTTATGATTTTTATACCGACGAAGATATCCGCAACCGCTTGATCTACGTTGAAGCATCTCGTGGCTGTCCTTTTAAATGCGAATTCTGTTTGTCTTCTCTTGATAAAACGGCGACCGCTTTCCCCCTGGATTCCTTTTTGGAGGCGATGGATAAATTACTAAAGCGCGGGGTAAAAAACTTTAAGTTTATAGACCGTACTTTTAACCTCAAAGTCAGCACCAGCGTACGCATTTTAGAGTTTTTCTTAGAACGAATGAGCGATGACTTATATCTACATTTTGAGGTTATCCCAGATAACCTACCCGATAAACTCAAAGTGGTTTTGCAACGCTTTCCAGCAAACAGTTTACAATTCGAAATTGGCGTACAAACTTTTGATCCTGATATTCAAAGCCTAATTAGCCGCAAGCAGAATAATGCCAAAACCAAAGAAAATATCCAATGGTTACGACATCATACCGGCGCTCACCTCCACACCGATCTCATTTTTGGTCTACCTGGAGATACTCTCGCTAATTTTGCCGACAGCTTCGATCAATTGGTTGCTCTAAATCCACAGGAAATTCAGCTCGGGATTCTGAAAAGGCTACGCGGTGCCCCGCTCAACCGCCATAATGAATCTTATGCCATGCGTTTTAACCCCGAGGCACCCTACAATATTCTCACCACGCAAGCGATTACATTTAGCGCCATGCAACGGGTCAATCGTTTCGCACGATTTTGGGATATGATTGCGAACTCTGGGCGCTTTGCCAATACCTTGCCGTTAATACTCGCCGACAGCCCATTTGACCGCTTTATGCAATTGAGTGATGCACTTTATCAACTGGCAGCCAGCAGTTGGAAAATTTCACTAAAAAGACAGTTTGAGTTGATCTATCTCGTGTTAACCGACCATTTCAAATTGGATAGTAACACTGTTGAACAGCAACTCACGACCGACTATCATCGGAATAATCTCAAAGGCAGTCCGACATTCCAACCCCAAGACAAGTTTATAAAAACGCAGCGTATCGGCACTGCCAATAAACGCCAACAGTTACACCAAAATCACTGATGGTTACAGAATCAGTTGCGCCAAAGTTTTAAATTCAGGTCGACTCGCATCGCCCAACCATTCAAAGAATACCGACTCAACATTTGAGACAATCACACCAGCACTGCGTAACCGTTGCAAGGCATTATATTGATTGGCCTTAGATCGTGAACTGACCCCATCTTCAACCACAATCACGTCCAAACCCGCTGCTCGCATATCCAACGCCGTTTGCAGAATACAAACATGTGTTTCCATGCCTACCAGCACAATTTGCTTGCGCCCTTGTTGTTCAACATAGTCGGCAAAATCAACCGTATTCATTGCCGAAAAGCTGGTTTTCTCAATGATCTCCACCGAGTCAGAAAACTGTTCGTTGAGTGTCGCTTCTGTCTTGCCTAATCCTTTTGGGTACTGTTCTGTCACGACCACCGGTATCGATAAGGTATTCGCCGCGGTCAACAGCACATTAATTCGTGCTATCACGCGCTCTCTGACCCCTGTTGGCATAGCCAATGTCAGTTTTTGCTGCACGTCTATAATCACAAGTAAACTGTCTTGCGCATTCGCCAAATAAGGATTCATATCTGTCATTAGGACTCGCTCAACCATTGATTAATACGCACAAGATCGTCACTGCTCAATGTGCCAGCAGCTTGCTTTAAACGCAAACTCGATAAGATATATTCATATCTTGAACTGGCATAATCCCGTTTTGCCCGAAACAAGTCACGTCGTACATTCAACACATCAACGGTCGTCCGTGTCCCGACCTCATAACCTGCCTCGGTTGACCTTAGTGCTTGCTCTCCCGACACCAAGGCTTGTTTCAAGGCTTTAACACGGCTAATACCTGACATCACACCGTTAAATGCTTCACGGCTCTGACGTAGCACAACGCGACGTTGCAACTCTTCATTTTGCATCGCTTGGTCTAAGCGGTGCGTCGCTGCACGCGTTTTAGACACCACACTACCGCCTTCAAAAAGGGGCATATTCAAACGTAAACTCAAGCTGTCTTGATGTGCCTTACTACTGCCACCAAAACTGCTATCACTTTGTGATGTATAGCTTTTTTCACCGACTAAATCTAGACTGGGCAGGTGACCACTTTTCTCTAAAGCGATCACTTGTTGGGCATCTTCTTTAGCTTTTCTGGCCACTTGCAAACTCGGGTTCTGCGTTAAAGCAACATCGGCCCACAGTTGGCTATTTTCTGGTTCTGGACGGATTAATGGTGTCTCGTCTTGTAATGCAGCAAGTCGCTCCCAATAGCGTCCCGATGTTTCACGCAACCGTTCTTTACTATTAGCCAATTCATTAGCCGCAGAAATCACATCCGCATTCGCCAGATCAAACCCTGCTTGCGACTCAGTTAAATCGGTAATCGTCGCTAAACCCAAATCAAAACGCTGTTGTACCTGCTCAAGCTGTTTTGCATTCGCTGCTTTTTCCGCAACGGCAAATGCCACCTCATCTTGGCGAGCCAGAAAATCAAAATAACGCTCTGCAACACGCAAAACCAATGCTTGTTCAACAATCTGATAACTCGCTGCTGCACTTGCTATCGCAATATCCGCTTGATGACTCTGAATCCAGTTTTCTTGTCGATACAATGGTTGTGTCAGACTTAAGGTATAGCCATGATTATTGTATTCTGTGTTCCCGCCAAAAGTCTGTGCCGATGCCGCTCGTCGTACTTGACCATTATTGGCGCTCAATGCCACTTGCGGTAAAAAACGGGCGGTTGCTTGGGCATTTAACTCGCCCACCGCGCGCCTTGACGCGGCCTCGGCTAATAATTGGGGATCACTCAGTAAAGCGCTTTCAAACACATCGACTAAATCATCGGCAAAGCTTATCGTCGATAATAAAGCAGTCATCAAGCCCAAGCCCAATGCTATTCGCCTCATCACGACATCCTAATAGACAGACATTGTCGTATCGACATCTGTGGCCCAACCATTCATACCGCCTGACAAATTAATCACGTCTGTATAACCCAACTGCTCAATATAATGTCCGACATGCTCACTTCGCTTGCCCGATCGACAGATCAATACAATAGCTTGGTCATGGTCTTCACCTAGGCGGTGTAATTGGGTTTCAAATACTTGCATTGGAATATGTATTGCGTTCGCGATCATGCCATGCGCTAATTCGTGCTGTTCACGAACATCGATCAAGGTTGCGGCTACCCCATTAGCCAACATTTCAGCCAATTCAGTTGCTGTTATTTGTTTCATAGTTTGCTCTATTTAAAATTCGAATACGGGTTTCGGTTCTGCATTAATCACGGCAGGAATGACCGTTTCTAATATCGTGTCGGTTTGCCATTCTCGTTCTGACAGTCGGCGAGTCAATTGCATCGACATATTCTGCCCTTGCCCAACCACAGCCAACAAACGCCCCCCTACGGTGAGGTTTTGTAAGTAATCATCCGGCACGCTCACAAAGGCTGCCGTCAACACAATTACCTCCACGCGATCGGGTAACGTCCAGCCTGTTGAAGCATCGCCGATACAATACACCACATTATCAAAGCCATATCGTTGTATATTTTGCTTAGCTAATGCTGACAATTCCGGCACGATTTCAACCGTTGTCACCTGTTGTGCCAAAATTGATAACAATGCCGTGAAGTAACCTGACCCCGTGCCCACTTCCAATACTTTCTCATTCGCTTGTATATCGAGTGCTTGCAACATTCTCCCCTGCAAAATCGGGGGTAACATGGTTTGACCATAGCCAATAGGAAGTTCAATATCGGCATAGGCAAGGCCAGATAGCGTTTCATCAACAAAATCTGTACGTTTGAGCTGCTTTAACACTGCTAGTACACGCGGGTCAAGCACCTCGCTTGGCCGCACTTGTTGCTCCAACATATTAAAATGGGCAGTATCTTGAAGTTGCACTATAGTCATCCTAGTCAATAAAAAGTGATAATCTAAAACAAGGGTACAAGGATAGAAGCTTTCAAAAGGTGACGCAACCACATCGTCATAAGAGGAACATAACCATGGCAATAGCAACATTTTCCGCAGGCTGCTTTTGGGGCGTCGAAGCGAAATTCAGACAAGTCCCAGGCGTCTTATCAACCCGGGTAGGTTACACAGCCGGTCATACCGATTCACCTGATTACAAATCAGTCTGTACAGGGACAACGGGGCATGCAGAAGCCATCGAAATCACCTTCGACCCTGCCGTCATCAGTTACGATGCCTTACTGGATGTTTTCTGGCAAATCCATGACCCAAGCACGTTAAATAGACAAGGTCCTGATGTTGGTAGCCAATACCGTTCTGGGATTTTTTATCATGACCTGCAACAGAAACAATGCGCACTCGACCAAAAGAAAATGCTCAATAATAGCCATTTTGCCACGCGTCCTATTGTCACGGAAATTACCGCTGCAAGCCGTTTTTACCCGGCAGAGACCTATCATCAATGTTATTTAGAAAAACAGGGCCAACGCTAACACGCCTTCAAACTTTGTCGATTTACTTAACCCGTGTTTTGACTAGCCCTTTCGCGCCGATATTATCCACCCAACGTACCAAAATAACATCGCCAACCCTACCGCCAGCCAATTGAAATGAAAAATAAGGGTTTTGGGCAGTGGTTACGCCACATTTTATCGCCAGCATTTCATCACCATTGCGCCAGCATCGAATGTCTTGAATAAATTCAGCCTCAATCAACACCGCCTCTGCATCAACATGCCGTCCTGAATGCATGGGGTGGATCAGCAATAATCTCACCCGAGTATGACCCGATCTCAAGGTCGCTCGAATACGGTCTTCTGCAGCCATCACCATCAGACGGCTCCCCCAGTATCGACACGAATATCATGCGTCAGCTTATAAAGCTGGTTACCAGCACGAGCAACTACAATAATTTTTGAGTCCCCCTCAACAACTTTAATTCTCGTTCTAAGCGGCAATAATACATTAGAGCTAAAGTCCAAACTCATCACTAAAGGAAAAGGGTTGTTGTCCACTAAAATGGCTAAGCGCTCAATATCCTCAAGCTCACTATCAATTTCTACTGTCACAGATTGACCATCGACGACGTGCACAGGTGGTTTACCGACCGAAAAATTCAGCATTTGGTCTTGTGTCGTATCAGCCTGTCCTAGCAGTGCTAGTAAAACATCCTCGACCGTTTCCGCAGTAAAGGCATCTGTAGGCCAGTGTGCTAACACCCGCTGTGGCAAGATCAAGCCACTGGCAGCCACCATCGCTAATGTCGAGGCCGAAATCGTTTTTTTTATAAAATCCCGACGCTGCCTATTAATAGAATACTCGCTCATAATGCTTTTAACTGTGCCAGTGCCGCCTCGACATTGACCAATCGAGCATTCATTTTAGCCAATTGATACTCATTGCCTCTCGCCGACTTGATTGCCAATTTCAGTTGGTCGATCGCCTGTTCTAATCGGCCGGCACTATAGTAATACTCCGCTAACCAGCTATGTGCTTCACTGGGCTTACCCATATCACTTTGTGCTTGTGCTAACAATTTATAGGTTTGTGCTGAACGATAGCCCAGCTCCAACTGTTCTAACAACAATGTACTGGCCTGTTCTGGTAGCCGTGATTGCAGCAGAACAACCGCTTGCTTCATAGACAATGCATGATCGTCAGGATATAACCGCTGATTCCGCTGATAAATATTTAACGCCTCCGCTAAACGACCACGAGCCACTTCAATATCAGCCGCGGCTAATTGATAACTTAGTCGTTCGTCATCCTCGGCGATCAGCGCATCGATTTCCGCCCGTGCTTTGTTATAGTCACCCATAGCCAATAACGCTAAGCCATAACCATAACGTACCGCGACATCATTGCGATTATTACCCTTCGTAATCACATTCAAATAATGTTGCTGAAGTTCCGCGAGGTTTGTCGCCGACATCACACGCAACTTTTCGCGCATCAAATAAAATTGTAGATTATCGCTACGTTGCCCTGTCAGCGGGTAATTAACAGCACGCCCTCTGGCCTCAGCAATCCGTGAAGTGGTCACAGGATGAGAACGTAAAAACTCGGGCACGGCATTACCGGTATAAAAACGACTAGATTGTTGTAAACGCTCAAAAAATGTCGGCATGGCCTGCGCGTCAAAGCCGGACCGCACTAAATTTAACATGCCGAGGTTGTCTGCTTCCGCTTCATGGGCACGTGTATGGTCAATCCGCGCCTGCACACCACTGGCTTGCACAACGGTAATGGCCGCAGCACCCGCTTCAGGATCAGCCGTTGCGAGCAATATCGCCCCGATCAAGGCCGCCGTTCTAGGCAAACTTGATTGTTGATCTTTCTCAAAGCTGCGAATCAAATGACGTTGTGTCACATGGGCAATTTCATGCGCCATCACCGAGGCCAACTCATCTTCCTGCTGACTAGTCAACAATAGGCCGCTATTGACGCCAATAAAGCCACCCGGTGCTGCAAACGCATTCACCGTCGTGTCAGGCACCATAAAAAAATGGAACGGCAGACTTGGGCTGTCACTGTGTGTGACCAAACGTTGGCCAAGGCGGTTCAAATAGCTATTCACTTCGGGGTCATCGACCAAATCGACCGACTGTTGCAAACGCCAAAAAAAAGCTTGGCCGATGCGGTATTCTTGTTGAGGTGAAATCAAGCTCCCGGCACTGTCACCGATTTCGGGCAACGCAATATCAGCAGCGTGACTATTATTGACGACGGGCCAGATAAACAAGGTTAGAAGTGTGATGACAATACGCTTTCTCATAGAGTGTCTAGACATTTGAATTCATCATTGGGTTCCTAAAGAGACAAGGTCATCATTTCAGTTTAGAATTGCATTAAAAGCTAAATCGCACACTTTGGGAAGGACTTATGTCAGATTTTACCGTTGAACTTGATACCTCTGGACTTAATTGTCCACTACCGGTACTCAAAGCCCGCAAAGCCTTGTCTAGCATGACGGCTGGGCAAAAATTACAGCTGATCGCCACCGATACTGGTGCGAGTAAGGATATCCCAGCTTTTTGCAAAATGACAGGCAATCCGTTACTCACCGCGGATGAACACCAAGGAAAACTACGCTTTATCATTGAAAAAGGTGCAGCGTAATGGCTAAGAAGATGGCCATTATTGCCAGTAAAGGCACACTAGACAGCGCCTACCCACCATTTTTACTTGCTTCCACCGCAGCTGCCTTGGGCTTTGAGGTAAAAATATTTTTCACTTTTTATGGCCTGCAGTTGCTCACCAAAACACCGAATTTAAAGGTCTCTCCCCTCGGCAACCCCGCCATGCCGATGCCCATCCCCGTTCCTAGCATCATTCAAATTATCCCGGGGCTGGAATGGTTCGCAACGTGGATGATGAAACGCAAAATTAAAAACAAAGGCATCGCCAGTTTAGAAGAGTTACGCGAGATCTGTATCGAATCCGAGGTCGAACTAATTGCTTGCCAAATGACCGTCGATTTGTTTGATTTCAAAGACCAAGACTTTATTGATGGTATCAGTCGAGGTGGTGCAGCGACCTTTTTAGAATTCGCCAGCGAAGCCGATATTACTTTATACATCTAACGACATATCATTGGTGCCCCCGGCGCGATTCGAACGCACGACCTTCCCCTTAGGAGGGGGACGCTCTATCCAGCTGAGCTACGGGGGCAATGGGCTGGGCATTATAACAGACTGGTTCACAATGCTCGATGAGACTAAGCCGAACATTTAAAATGTTTTAATGGTAACCGGCATACGCTCGGCAAACTAAATCACAAAAATTTATCATTCTTGGCCTGATAATTAGACTTAACAACATTCACACAATGTTATAGAGTTTCAGAAGATTTCAGAAAAAGGCTACGACCAGTGTCTAAAAAATTCAAAAAAGTACTTTTTCTAAGTGCCCTAGTCACTTTTTCAACTGGCGTAACCACTGCCAACGCTGCAGAACAGAACTTCGCTTTGACATATTCTGGAAACAGCGGAGGGTCTATCACAGGTAACATTACAATCGAAGATTCGCTACTTCGGAATCCCAACATCTTTGCTAATCGTTACTATAGCTCAGGCAGTGCCTTCGACGGCGCTTTTACTGCCCTGTCATTAACAGTAACGGGCGGTGTTAACGGCGCGTTTACGTTAGCTGATTTTGATCCAATAGCTTTCGATACAGCTGGTGGGACATTGGACTTGAGTCAAGAATTAGTTGGACAGTTAGTAGCCGGCAAAACTTGGGGTGTTGATGCAGGCGATTTTGGTCTTTACTCAGGTCCTAGCTCCGCATTATTTGCACCTGCTAACTATACGCTTCTGGGGGGAGGCGAATTCTATACTTTAACCTCATTCCGGCCATTGGAGCTTGCCGAGGAGGTTCTTCTGACGCTTGCCGATGTTCAAAACAGTTTGGACTCATCAAATCTAAGCGTGCAATCCATTAACACAAACATCGGCTTACTGATAAATGGGGCACACAGTCGTCATATGTCACGTCGTGTTGCCGCGGGTGAAAAAACATTCTGGCTTGCTGGTGACTGGGGTAACGATAATCATGGATCACGTAGCGGCGAAACGGGCCTCGCTGAAGTGGGTGGCGGCTACAATTTCGGTCAAGCTCAATTGAATGTGTCTATCGGTAAGACATGGGCACATCAAGACCTTATCAACGGCGGCGATGTCAGTAGTGACGGCAAATACATTATGGTGACGGGCATTATTCCTCTGTCCGTCAACAACGTTGTCTATGCCACTCTTGGAGGATTTCGTCACTGGGGTGACGTCGGCATCGACCGTGGCTAATTCAACATGGGCGCAATGGATCGCTCTTCTGCAAGCCCCGATTCAAATACCTAGGGTGTACGCGCCCGTCTAGACTGGGAAAATGCATTCACCGTCAAAACAGCTCGTTTCAGCCCTTATGCCGACTTGTGGCACAGCGAAACCAAACTGGATAGTTACACCGAAACGGGAGGTGGATTTCCTGCTCGCTTTGATAGTCGCAAAGACAGCATCACCGAACTTCGTGCTGGCTTAAATGCAGCGATGCCAATCAAAACGTCCGGCTTTGATTTCGTTGCGAATGTTGAAGCGGTACACCGCTTTGATGACAAAGCAGATAACACCTCGGGCCAGGTTGTGGGCTTATTCGCCTTTAACCTTGACGGTCAAAGCTATGACCAAAACTGGTTTAAAGGGGGGATCGGTATAGAAGGTAAACTAGGTAAGGGTAAAGCCTCACTGATGCTTAATGGGACAACTAAAGGGGAAATGGCTAGTTCATGGTTAGCCGCTTCTTACCAAATAGCGTTCTAAATCAATCCAAGTAATGCACAAAGAAGCCGGTTGGATGTCGGCTTCTTTGTATCTATGCCGCTCTACCTCCTACTTTTTCTGCCTAGGCCTTGATTGTATTGAGCTTAAAGCCAGACAAGCAGTCATATAATAGATAACAGACACAATCCACTAGCCCTTCATCATCTCGTTGAACAAGATAAAAAATACCGAAACCACACTAAAGATATCAATTCTGTAAATAACGCTTCACTTTATTCAGGTTATGTACTGCTTTACAAAACTGTTTTGTCATCAACTCCACTTTTTTGATCATATCCATGATTTCGATTGTCATGTGAATAGAGATGCTGGAATCGACGGCGGTATCTAATATTAGGGCTTTCATTTCATCATATTTTTGTTTGATGTATTGCTTATCCTCATCGAATACATCGTCAAGTCGCGTAACGTCTTGTTTACTCAATTGGATGATCGTATCGCTCATAACCGTATGATATTCCTCAAGGGCGGTTTTTAGACTTAACGTTAAAAGTTCATCATCAAAGGACTGTAGATCGGCAACTTCCAACGCGCTATTAGCACTGAATAAATTATATTGTTGTGCCAAAATCAGAACTGAAAGCTGGTTTTTGACATCATTCGATAATGTGCCTTTTTCTAACTTTGAAATAAATTCGCCGATACTCTTTGTCAAC
>JAIBDY010000004.1 GCA_024685995.1 Piscirickettsiaceae bacterium
ACTTTATTTGCAAAAACAGCAGGTCGCGTTCTTTTTGAAACAAAAGGCCCGAAGAACCGCACTTTTGTGAGTGTTGTTGCGGACTAAAGCATTCGGTTAGCCCGACCGAGGGCAAACTAACAGAAGAGCCCTGCCGATGCGGGGCTTTTTTGTTTCTGGACTTTACAATTAAAAGTGACTATTTTTAGGTGCTAGATTAAACAGTGGTTGGATGTAATGAAATTTGTTGATGAAGCGAGAATAACCGTGAGTGCGGGATCGGGGGGCAATGGCTGCTTGAGTTTTCGCCGAGAAAAATACATTCCATTTGGCGGTCCAGACGGTGGTGATGGTGGTGATGGTGGTGACCTGTATTTAGAAGCGGATGAGCAGGTCAATACTTTGATCGACTTTCGCTATAAACGACACTTCAAAGCGGAACGTGGCGAACATGGCCGCGGTAAATTGTGTAGTGGCGCAGCGGGCGATGATCTCGTGGTGAAAGTCCCCGTCGGTACCGAAGCTTGGGATGATGATACCGACGAATTGATTGGTGACTTAACAACGGCCGGTGATAGGTTATTAGTGGCGAAAGGCGGCTGGCATGGCTTGGGTAATGCGCGCTATAAATCGAGTACCAACCGCGCGCCTAGACAAACCTCTAATGGCACACCGGGTGAAGAGCGCCATTTGCGCCTAGAAATGAAACTGCTGGCCGATGTCGGTCTATTAGGACTACCCAATGCGGGTAAATCAACATTCATTCGTCAAGTCTCAGCGGCACAACCTAAAGTTGCAGATTACCCTTTCACCACAATGTATCCAAATTTGGGTGTTGTCACAATGAAAGATGTGCGCAACTTTGTGATTGCCGATGTACCTGGTCTTGTCGAGGGTGCGGCAGAAGGTGCGGGTCTAGGCATACAATTTCTCAGACATTTAACCCGTACCCGCTTATTATTACATATGGTCGACATGGCGCCAGCTGACGTCAAACAAGATCCTGTCGAATCGGTCAACATTATTAACCGTGAATTACAAAATTATAGTGATGCACTCGGTAAACAAGATCAATGGTTAATTTTAAACAAAATGGACCTTATCCCTGAAGATATTCGCGAAGAATTCTGTCAAGAAATATTGGATCGAATAAATTGGCAAGGCAAAGTGTTTCGTATCAGCGGTGACTCTGGCGAGGGCTGTGAAGTCTTGTGTGCGGAAATTATGGACTATCTCGATGAAGTCAAAGCGGCAGAGAAAGCTGCAATCGAACAGCAGAAACAAGATGCACAACAAGCGGCATCTACAGAGGAATAATCGTGCCTAATTCACATCAACAGCTTGTGAATACAAAACGTTGGGTTATTAAGATTGGCAGTGCCTTATTGACGCGGGTGGGCGAGGGGTTAAATATTGAACGCGTGCAATGGCTCAGTGGTGAGATTGCCAAGTTACGCGCGCAAGGGAAAGAAGTTGTTTTGGTTACCTCGGGATCTGTGGCAGCAGGGATGCAACAACTCGGCTGGACTAAACGTCCCCATGCATTGCACCTATTACAGTCTGCTGCCAGTGTTGGCCAAATGGGACTAATTCAAGCCTATGCGACAGCCTGTAAGCAACATAATATTCATACGGCTCAAATCCTACTGACACATTCAGACTTATCAGAACGGGGTCGTCACTTGAATGCGCGCAGTACGCTACATAGTTTGCTGAAGTTGCATGTGTTACCAGTGGTGAATGAAAATGACACCATCGCCACAGAGGAAATTCGTTTTGGTGACAACGATACATTAGCAGCGATGACGGCCAATTTAGTGGAAGCAGACGTACTGGTCATTTTAACGGATCAAGATGGCTTATTTGATAGCGACCCTCGCCAAAATACACAAGCGACAATGATCACGGCATCTGCAGCTAATAATCCAGCATTAGATGCGATGGCTGGAGATAGTAAAGGCGAATTTGGGCGAGGTGGTATGGCGACTAAGTTACTTGCAGCGCGTCGTGCAGCACGCTCAGGCGCGACAACGATTATCTTATCAGGTATACAAGCCGATAATTTACAACGCTTAGCCAAAGGCGATGCTGTCGGTACTTTGCTGTGGGCTGATAACGAACCGATGACCGCACGCCAACAATGGTTAGTTGGCCATTTAAGGCCAAAAGGAACAATTACCTTAGATGATGGCGCGGTAAATGTCGTCCAACAACAAGGCAAGAGTATTCTTGCTGTCGGCGTCAAGCGAGTTGAGGGTCAGTTTACTCGAGGTGAACTGGTCGTTTGTCATACCATGTCGGGCAAAGAAGTGGCTCGAGGCTTAGCGAATTACAACGTGGATGAAGCAAGAAGGATCCAAGGGAAACCCAGTAGCGAAATTGAAGCTATATTGGGTTATATTGATGAACCCGAACTCATTCACCGCGATAATTTGGTGGTGACTGGCTAATAAAAAAGGGGATAACGTCGTTACCCCCTTTTCGTTTTAAAACCAGATGACAAGGTTATTTTTTCCCCGGCGCTAACGCCACGCCTCGACGTTCATAATGGATGTAGGCTTGGATGGCGGTCATATCAGGATCATCGGCATCCAACTCCATTCCTTCTAATGGATTGCGAATACACCAGTTAATCATCTGCCACATTGGCACAACCTGACCCAATTGTTTTTGGAACTTTGGATAGGTTTCAGGATGGGTATTGGCGCCGTTTGGGTGACATTGGGCGCACACCACGCCATTTTCGCCTAAGTTAGGATCAACAAATAGACCGCGACCCTTTTCCACCACGCTCATAAATTCGGCATGCGCTTCATCAACGATATCTTGAGAGAATTCATCGGCCAGCACGACGTTCATCCCTAGGATAAGACAGCCAGCGAGTGACAGTTTAGTCAGTAATTTCATCTGATACTCCTTAATAATGCTTCTGTGAGGCTTTTTGTTGGGTTTGATATTGGGTATCTTCAGGACGCCCGCTCTCTTTGTTATAAATCAGTTTTCTACCGTCATTTTCAGGCAAGATATATTCAATATCGGCTTTACCAGTGTGAATATCGATAAACTGCCATCCTGTTGCATCACGCTCAAAAAAAGGATCGGCTCGATTCATAGGTACAGTGAGCTTGGGCATATAGTTAGTGGCTTGTGCATAGCTTGTCGGGTAAGGCCACGGCCAAGCGGTTGCCATCGCAGAATGGAATTTGATATTGCCGATTTGGTTATATTGAATTTGATGGACATGACCGTAGAACACGTTCACATCATTGAAGCGGCCCAAAATAGCCTGTATTTGCTCTGCATCATCGGTCCAAAAGTTCCAGTTCTTAAATAACTTCTGAAGTGGAGAGTGAGAAAAGACAACTACAGGGGTCGTGTTATCAACCGCTTTCAAATCAAGCTCTAACCAAGCACGTTGACTGGCACCAACCATAAATGGGGAACCACGCGGATCATCAAGGCCGGCCATCACACCCATGCGTTCCTTGCCACTGCTCCACTTATGCGTCCAGTCATCATGGGTGAGAATGCTATTGAGGACAACGAAGTGCACACCTTTATGATCAAAGCTATAGTATTGATCTCCCAAGCGTTTTGACCAATGTTCACCTAAATCAAGATAATAATCATGCTCCCCCATGACAAAATGCGTGTTGCCGCGTAAGCCTGATAGAATTTCTAAACCATGGTCAATTTCTGCTGCGGTACCGATTTGCGCAATATCGCCACCATACATAATGAAGTCAGGTTTGGGATCGAGTAAGTTTGCTTCTGCGACAGCGCGCTGTAAGCCGCGATCCCAGTTCTGTACGAATTGATTACCTTTGATTTGTTGAATATGTGAATCAGAAATAAAGGCAAAGGTAAAGTTATCAGCACTATTGGCATGGCTTAACTCCACAAGACTCAATGGTAATGCACTACCCGCTGCCAGTACACCGGCTTTTTTTATAAAGTTACGTCTACTACTCATGGTGTTCTCCTATTGTTGGGCCGACTGTGCAAATTCAGGGCTGGTTAAGGCTTTTAAAAAGTTAACCAAATCTAGTTTTTGTTGATCATCCAGGTTGAGCGGCCTGATACCGCCACTGGTGAATGGGCTCACAGGATCTGACTTGTCAACAACCCCGCCGTTATTATAAAAATCAACAACGTCTTCCAATGTTTCAAGACTGCCATCGTGCATATAAGGGCCAGTGATAGCGACATTACGTAAGGTCGCGGTTTTGAAAGCACCTAATTCAGTGACTTTATCGGTGACAACATAACGACCTAACTCAGATACATTAGCCTTTGTTAATACGGTGACATCAAGATCTTCTCCGGCTTTTTGAGCGCGTTGATGGGCTTGAACGATAGAAGGGACGTCATGGGTAATACTGGCAAAACCAATACCAATATTGTGGAAGCGATTATCAGTAAAAAGGGCATGGTTTTGATTAATGGTGTGACACGAAACACAACGACCTTGCTCAAGAAAGACTTGAAAACCTCGAATCTCAGACGCAGTGAGTGCGTTTTGGTCGCCGCCAAAATAGTACTGATCAAACGGTGAGTCTCCGGCGATAATCGTACGCTCAAAACTTGCAATAGCTTGTTTGACTTCTTTCATGGTGATGGCGTTGGCTTGCTTGCCAAAAGCAGCTTGGAAAGCGGCAACATAATCAGGATCGGTCCGTACTATATCAATAATGGGTTGGTGATCTGGTAAGCCCATCTCAACGGGGTTTATAAAAGGCCCTGCAGACTGACCTTCCAAATCGGGTTCGCGACCATCCCAAAATAGGCTGGTCATATAAGCGCTATTAATCACAGTTGGGGCATTACGTGTGCCCTCCATGCTTGCGATACCTTGTGAGACAGCAAGCGGACTGTCAGTGAAGCCTTTTTTGGCATCATGGCAGGTTGCACAACTGACATTACCGGTACTGCTAAAACGCGTATCATGAAATAGTTTATCCCCGAGTAAAATTTTCGCTTCGCTTTGAGAGTTATCGGCGGGGACAGGTACGTCAGGTAAACCAAGCGGCGCCGCGAGCAAGTGCGTGCTCGTTAAAAGTAGCGAGATAAGTAGTAATTTACATCGCATAATCAATCTCCTATTGTCGTTACATACCCTCTGGTTAATCAGATGATGTGTGGGCGGATAAAGAATTAATGGGATGCGCGAAAGTGAGAAATGGCGTTATAGAATCGATCAATAATGTACAGCCGTCATTCAAAGATTTTGTCCATTTAATCTTAAGCGGTGTTCTATCCCTAAAAATAAATCCTTTATTATTGGAATGTCGTTATAAAACGCTATTAACGATAAAGTGCGTTGTCAAAGTTAATTAGTTGAGCTCTATGGCAACGAGAGGTGAATCATAATCTGGTTAGGAAGGACTGTATAATTGATTATTTATATCGTATCGATTTATAAAAACGATTGGTTCTAGCGGTAGAATGTGGCGAAGAGGAAGCGTGCGGTCAGAGATTAAAATTAAGCGATGCTTAAAACCAGCCTTTTGTGAAAGTACAGCACGACCGTAATTGCAAACAGTACAACAGGAATACAAATTAAATTCATCGTATGCCATCCCAAGGTAGCTTCAAGCCAGCCTGATGCTAAAGCAGATATTGTGACCATGCTGAAAACCAAAAATTCGTTGGCTGCTTGCGCCTTAGGCTTTTCAGCTTCAGAGTATGCATCGGTGACAAGGTGGGTCGCACTGACGAACATAAAGTTCCAGCCCAGTCCCAACATAAATAGCGACACAGAAAAATGAAGTTCAGTTTCACCGCTTAGATTGACGCCAATACAGGTCAGCATGATCATCGCACCAAGAAGTAAAATACGAAGGGTACCGAAGCGCTTGATTAAATCGCCGGTGAAAAACCCGGGTAAAAACATGCCCAGCGCATGGAGCTCAATAACAAAAGCAGATTGGGCAAAATGATAACCGTGATGGTGCATGGCGAGGGGTGTGGCTGTCATCAATAAATTCATTACCACATAACTGACCATGGCAGCGACGACAGACACCATAAAAATCGGTTGTAGAATAATATCCATCACAGGACGCGTCGTCACATTGGGTTCCTGTTGCGGTTGCGGCGGAAATTTCACAACAGCTAAAACTAGCATCGCAGCGATATAGAGTATCAGTAAGCCCCAGAACGCACCGACGAAAGGGATGTCTTGAACCAAATCTTGGCTAAAAATAGCGAGGTTGGGCCCTGCAATCGCGGCCAAAACACCGCCTGCCATAATGATAGATATAGCCCGAGCGCGTTGTGGTTTATCGCACATTTCAACCGCTGCAAAGCGGTAGAGCGTCCCAAATCCGATGCCAATGCCTAAGAAAAATGTCCCCGCACAAAACAGCCAGAAGGAAGCAGAGTAAAGCGCTTGAATACACAATAGAGCGCCGACAATACCGAGGGCATTACCGAGATAAAAGCCGTTTTTTCGGCCAATCTTTTCCATAATCAATGAGGCGGGGATAGTGGCGCACATTAATCCGATGAATTGAAATGCGACAGGTAAGGTGACCCAAGCTGGATCGGGTGACATTGTTTGGCCGATCAGTGCCGTGACAGCGACCAGTAAGACATTGCCTGTACTGAGTAAGGCTTTACAAAAGGAGAGCGCAAGGACACCAAAATTCATAATGACAATGACCGATGGTTGACTAACAACAATTTTTTAACCTGACAACATAAGGTGTGTTGCTAGGCTTGATACAAAAAAACCGACATGATGTCGGTTTTTTATATTGTGCTTAGTATTGGCGAAATTTTAAAGTGCGCGAATAGCCTTGTTTAAACGGCTTTTGCTACGTGCGGCAGCATTTTTATGAACGAGGCCTTTGCGTGCCATGCGATCTAAAACAGGGACAGCAGCTTTGTAAGCAGCGGATGCTTGTTCTTTATCACCGGCATCAATTGCTTTTTGCAGCGTTTTTACGCTGGTACGCATTGCTGAACGTTGACTTGCGTTACGTTGGCGGCTATCTTCCGCTTGACGTGCGCGTTTTTTTGCTTGTGCTGAGTTTGCCAAAGTGCTTCTCCTAAAAACCAGCTATATATGTAAAGAACAGAGCATTATCCTGATTTCAAATGCATTTGTAAAGGACTATTTCTGTCAACAGTTTTTCATTGCCTGTGTCTAGCGGTACGGGCGTATCTTGTCAGACGTTGTGCTTATTCCTTGATATGATAGCGAAAATTATTAACTAGGTAAAAGGTATGAAAATAGTGACGGCGAATGTCAATGGCATTCGGGCAGCAGGACGGAAAGGTTTTTTTGATTGGGTAGTTAAAACACAGCCTTGCGTGGTCTGTATCCAAGAAACCAAAGCACAAATCGATCAATTAACGGACGCGCTTTATCATCCTGAGGGTTACCACTGTTTTTATCATGATGCCGAAAAGAAAGGCTACAGCGGTGTTGCTTTATATAGCCGCCAACAACCCGATGAAATTGTAGTTGGAATGGGCGATGAGGAGTTTGATGCTGAAGGGCGCTATATCGAAGCTAAGTTCGGCAACTTAAGCGTGATTTCTCTTTATATGCCATCGGGGTCGTCAAAAGAAGAGCGTCAATTAGCCAAATATCGCTGTATGGATCATATGATGGCGAAGTTATTGGAGATGAAAGCGTCAGGTCGTGATTATATCGTCTGTGGTGATTGGAATATTGCACATAAAAATGCAGATATTCGAAACTGGAAAGGCAACTTGAAAAACTCGGGGTTCTTGCCAGAAGAGCGGGCTTGGTTAGACACCTTGTTTGACGAGGTGGGGTTCGTCGATGCTTTTCGTGAATTAGAACAAGAAGAACATCAATACACTTGGTGGTCAAACCGCGGCCAAGCTCGAGCCAATAATGTTGGGTGGCGGATTGATTATCATATTTTATCGCCGAGTTTAAAGGGCAAGGTGAAGGCGACAGAAATCTATCGCGATGAAAGTTTTTCGGATCATGCCCCGCTAATCATTGATTACGACTATGTTAAACCTGACGAATGACGACAGAATTATGGTCTGACACGATTAAGGCATTCTGCCACCGTCGGGTGATCACGATGCTGTTTTTAGGGATAGCCGCCGGCATTCCCTTATTGCTGATTTTTTCGTCGTTAAGCTTGTGGTTACGAGAAGCAGACGTTGAGCGTTCTGCCGTTACTTATTTTAGTTGGGCTGCCTTAGGCTACTCGTTTAAATTTGTTTGGGCACCATTGGTTGACAAACTACCACTACCGCTATTAAGCAAGCGACTCGGCCGACGCCGTGCTTGGTTATTGTTGTCACAATTGATGATCATGCTAGCGATTAGCATGATGGCGTTGATTGACCCTGCAACGGGCGCTTTAAGCGCAATGGGCTGGGCTGCGGTATTTTTAGGTTTTTCTGCTGCTACACAAGATATTGTCATCGATGCCTACCGCATTGAATCCGCCGACACTGACTTACAAACATTAATGGCTTCGAGCTATATTGCGGGGTATCGGATTGGTATGTTGCTGGCGGGTGCTGGTGCGTTATATTTGGCGAGTTACCTTGGCTCGACGAAAACGCTTTATAGTTATCAAGCATGGCAATCGACTTATTTCATCATGGCAGGCGCCATGTTGATCGGTGTCGTGACGACATTAGTGATTGCTGAACCCGATGAAAGACAGAACAATGAGTTGGTACACTCGACTCAAGACTATCTGTCTTTTCTATTGCTATTTGCTTTGGCAGTAACAGCGTTTATCGCTGCTTTCTATACCAGTGCTGAACCAGCCCAAACGGCAAAATTGGCATTAGACGCCCTAGTGGCCAATCACAATTTAGCCAGCTTTATCGTTGAGTTGATCCGGTTAGTGTTGGCTTTGGCTTTTGCAGGCTTAGTGGCAAAACTATTGGTGATGATCGGGCTTGTACAGCAGCAGCAAGTTTCTCAAACATATATCGCGCCAGTAAAAGATTTTTTTGATCGTTATGGGCTGTCGCTAGCGCTTCTCCTTTTGGCTTTGGTGGGGTTATATCGTATTTCTGACATCGTGTTGGGTGTGATCGCGAATGTATTTTACCAAGACTTAGGTTTTAGCAAACCGGTGATTGCTAGCGTTGTCAAAAGCTTCGGGCTAGCAATGACGATTTTAGGTGGCTTTCTAGGCGGCTTATTGGCCGTTCGCTTTGGGGTGATGCGGATCTTATTTTTGGGCGGTGTATTGTCAGCATTAACGAATATCTTGTTTATGTTGCTAGCGCAGATGGGGCAAGATATCACGATGCTTTATATTGTGATTGCAGCCGATAACTTGTCTGCGGGGCTAGCCAGCGCTGCCTTTATTGCTTTCTTATCAAGTTTAACCAATATTTCATTCACGGCGATGCAGTACGCTATTTTCAGTTCTTTAATGACGTTATTCCCAAAAGTATTGGGAGGGTACTCTGGATCTATGGTTGAGACTTTAGGTTATGAACAGTTTTTTTTGATGACAGCATTAATGGGCATTCCGGTGCTAGTGCTGATTGTCTGGGCAAATAGGTATTTTGATATCAAACACGTTCTAGATAAATGAAAAGGCTTATCCTCATCGGTTTTATACTTCTTGCGCTGTGGAAGTTGACCGAAAGCAGTGATTACATCGTGTTAAGCCCAGGCGTTAAAGTGAATGAAGCGCCATTACAACAAGACATCATACAAGCCGTGCCTTTCGCGTTTAAGAACCATACGATTAGCCCGTTGGCGCGCTTTTCATTACAGGCCAAAGTGCTCGCAAAACAACATTATTATTTAGGACCGGAGAGTCAGTTATCACCGGTTGATTTGGCTTTGGGCTGGGGACCGATGTCGGATCAAGCGATTGTCGATGAGATACAGTTTTCACAATCGGGCCGTTGGTATCGTTGGTCAGTTCAAGCGTTTCCTATTCCTAAACGGGCCATTGAAGTACACAGTGCCAATATGCACATAATGCCATCCGCTGATTGGATAACTAATAAACTGCAACAGGTTAAACAGGGACAGATTATTGCTTTGGCAGGCTATTTAGTTCGCGCTGATGCAGATGAAGGCAATTGGCACTGGCAGAGTTCACTGACCCGAGAGGATGTCGGTGCTGGTGCGTGTGAATTATTCTATATCACCGACCTTGAAATTATCGAGTAATGGCTAATGAGATATATTCTGACGTCCATTTAAGTTGACGGCGGGAGTGGCCGGATAATGACTTTTTGAGAGTCGATATCTTTTTCGACGATGTAATGTGTACGACGCAGATCAGATTGTACGATATCATCGCGGCCTAACCGCTTTTGAGCTTCAACAATACTCTCGACATCCGTATAGGTCGTTAGGAACTCAGTTTCTGCAAATGCAATTTGAGACATCAATAAAAGTGCTAGTGGGACTAATCGTGTTAACAACATGCCGTGTCTCCTTATGGCCACTATAAAGCCTGATTAGGATCCAATTTAGTGCGAAATGTGACGCAGATCAAGTTTTTACGCTGTCATTCAAACTCGCTTCTACGGGCAAATACGTAGGTGATGTGGTATATATGTGACAAAGTGGGTCGTGAATACGCAAAGGCTGGAGCGCGTTTGTCCTAAGTGGCGTTAGCGACGGATGAGTAGCAGGGCGTAAGAGTCTACTTTCGACTGTTTATTTATAAAGAGAGTCTTAGTTCGATGATTGATGTAATGTGGTGTTTCGCCCGCTGGCTAAACCACACAAAGCACACAAGATACCGGCAATAGCGCATAACCATAATGACGCATTCCAGCTCCCCGTTACTGTGTGCAGTGCACCGGCAATTATAGGGCCAACAGCAGCCAACAAATAACCAACGCTTTGCGACATGCCCGACAGCGAAGCCGCTTGTTGTGATTCATTGGTACGTAAAGCAATAAATGACAACCCCAGAATGAAGCAAGCTCCATTGCTAAATCCCAGCATCAGCGTCCAGAGTAAAGCAAAATCAGACAAATAGAGTAGACCAAGGGCGCTGACACTGCTCAAGAATGCGAGCAGAAAACTAAGTGCGCGTTGATCCCGTAATGTCGCTAATAAGGGTATTAATATTAATCCAGGCAGTGCCGTAGCCAACTGAAAGGCCCCATGATAGGCGCCTGCTTGTATTGCGGAATGGCCAGTGTCAGTGAGGATGTTTGGCAACCATGCAATCATTATATAATTTAAAAAAGAGTTTAAACCTAACATTAGCGTTATCTGCCAAGCTAATAAGTAATGCCAGACATTTTTCGAGGATGAAGCGGGTTGTGCGATATTGATGAGTTTAGTGTGTTTGCCGAGTTGGGCTAGCCATACTATCAGGCTGATTAAGGTGATGATGGCTGTTGAACCCAGTGCAACTTGCCATCCCATGTCGTTGAGTTGACTGAGCGGAAACACCAAGGCTGAAAAACCACCGGAAGCCATGCCCATTGTGAGCACGTAGCATGAAGTCATGAGTGCCACTCTCGTTGCAAAATCACGCTTAATTAGGCTTGGTAAGAGTACATTCGCAATAGCGATACCGACACCGATAATTCCGGTACCAATAAAGAGCATGGCTGATGAATTGACTAGTCGAGCCGTAATCCCAAGCATAATTAAGGCTAATGCGATAAACAAGGCATGTTCTAGCCCTTGTTTTTTAGCAAGCGTGACGGCCATCGGTGAAATCACAGCAAATGCGATTAATGGCAAAGTCGTTAAAAAGCCGGCTTGCGAGACAGTCAGCGCAAAGTGGCTGATAACTTGATCCAGCACCGGTGCAATACTGGTGAAAGGGGCGCGTAAATTAGCTGCAATGAGTAAAATACCCGCCACCAATAATATGCCCGAAAAACGAGATTGCGGTTTGTTGCTGAGCTTAAACGGAACCATAAGATGTTTTTTGCTATGCCATCAGAACGACAATAAGTATAAATTTTGAAAGCAGGTTGTCAGTTAGCTCACCATGAGAGAGTTGTGTAGATCGTTTTAATAGCATCACAAGGGGAGAATTATCGTGAGAATGAATATAAAAAAGACCCATATTTAATGGGCCTTCACTATATTTTACAGTTTAGGTCTCACAACTAGCTCTATGGTAAGTCTCAGAATGGAATATCATCATCCAAATAATCGGTACCGCCTGAAGGAGCACCATAATCAGGTCCAGCAGAAGGCGAGGCCGGCTGAGGCTTAGAACCCATTGAGCCGCCTTGAGATGGCGCTTGATCATAGCCCGCATTACCGCCACTGCCAGATCCGCGACTATCTAACATGGTCATGCTGTCGCCGACAATATCTGTCGAATAGCGGTCTTGGCCATTTTGGTCTTGCCATTTACGGGTTTGGATGCGGCCTTCGATATAGATTTGAGAACCTTTATGTAGATATTGTTGAGCGACTTCTCCAAGGCGGTTACGTAACACAACGCGGTGCCATTCAGTACGCTCTTTACGCTCACCAGTCTGTCTATCTTTCCATGATTCAGAAGTCGCTAAGCGTAAGTTGCAGATGGAGCCACCATCAGGAAAGGCACGGCTTTCTGGTTCGGCACCGAGTCTTCCTACAAGTATGACTTTATTGACTGACATGGTTTGCTCCTGAATCTGGTTTGAATTTAAAAATAGTTATTTTACGATGATGAAACACGAAATGCATCTAATTGGGCGGTATCAATTTCTTCAGGTACAAATTTAACATAGGCAACTTGTTCATTGGTAACAATCATCGTTTCAACAACGCCTTTAATCGCATTGAGCTCACGGGCAATGTCGCTTGCATTGTGATCTGAGACATTGACCAACTCAAGAATACGGGTCGATAAATGCCGTGGCGGGCGCATAGGAATGATAAGGAGTAGCCAAACAAGGGTAATACAAGCGCCGGCAATGAAAACGCCCGATAGGTCAAAGTGGCCATAGAGGAAGCCCCCTGCGGCACCACCAATAAACGCCCCTAAAAATTGGGCTGTGGAATAAATACCTAAGGCTGTGCCTTTATTCTCCAAAGGACTGAGTTTAGACATTAATGACGGTAAACTGGCCTCGAGGATATTAAACGCAGTAAAGAAGAACCAGAGCCCAATTAAAACCCCAGTAGCAGAGTTGCTTAATAAGGCCCAGGCGACTTGCACAAGACCCAATGTCACCACGGCGCCAATAAAAACCGGGCGCATTTTACGATGTTTTTCAGCAATGATGATAAACGGCACCATAGCAATAAATGCCAATATCAATACCGGTAAATAAGCCATGGCGTGTTGTTCTTTAGCCAAACCTTGCTCAAATAGGCTGATAGGGAGAGCATAAAAGCTAATGGTGAGCAGTAAGTGGAGCATCATAATGCTTAATACGAGGCGCATTATGTCTGGGTTACGTATGACTTTGATGAACTGTTGTGGCACCGGCTCCATATCCCGATGATGAAGGCAACGTGTTGGCGTCGGGACCCAAAGGTGTAGAACGGCAATGCCCACTAAGGCAAATGCAGCGGTGGCCCAAAAGATGCCTGATAGCCCAACCCAATGCTCTAACGCGGCGCCCGAGGCCAGCGCAACCGAAAATGATAAACCGATGCTGATACCAATACTGGCCATTGCTTTGGTGCGGTGCTCATCGCGAGTGAGGTCGGCGGTCAAGGCCATGACGGCCGCCGAAATAGCACCACTCCCTTGTAATAAGCGCCCTAAAATGACCATTTCAATACTGTCTGCAATGGCAGCAACGACGCTACCGGCTGCAAACAATAATAAGCCGGCGGTAATAACCCTTTTTCTGCCAATCCGGTCGGATAACATGCCAAAAGGAATCTGGAATAAGGCTTGTGTTAAGCCATAGGCACCGATGGCGAGGCCGATTAATAAAGGCGTTGAGCCGGAATATTGGTCGGCGGCTAAAGAGAATACTGGCAGAATCATAAATAAACCCAGCATTCGAAGCGCATAAATACTGGCTAGTCCGGTGATACTACGTTTCTCAAGTGAGGTCATGCTGGAGGCGGTGTTTTGCTTTTGCGTCATTGTAGTGAGTAGATGTATATTTATGGGTTCGGCCTTATTCTATACGGAAGCCCAATGAAAAGCATAAGTATTCGTGGTGCACGCACGCATAATTTGAAAAATATCAATATCGACCTACCGCGTGATGCCCTGATTGTGATCACCGGTTTATCGGGTTCCGGTAAGTCATCATTAGCTTTTGATACTTTGTATGCTGAAGGGCAACGCCGTTACGTCGAATCATTATCGGCTTACGCTCGGCAATTCTTATCCATGATGGAAAAGCCGGACGTGGATCATATCGAAGGCTTGTCTCCTGCCATTTCGATTGAACAAAAATCGACGTCACATAACCCGCGCTCGACGGTCGGTACGATCACAGAAATCTATGATTATTTGCGCTTATTGTTCGCTAGAGCGGGTGAGCCACGTTGCCCAACCCATGGCGAACCTTTAGCGGCACAAACGGTAAGTCAGATGGTCGATGCCGTGTTAGCGATGCCAGAAGGTGAGCGCATGATGCTGCTGGCACCAGTGATACAAGACCGTAAAGGTGAGCATAAAGAGGTGTTGGAAAATCTGCGTGCACAAGGCTTTGTTAGAGCGCGTGTTAACGGCCATGTTATCGAGTTAGAGAACCCACCTGAGTTGGAGCTAAGAAAGAAACACACCATCGAAGCGGTAGTCGATCGCTTTAAAGTACGGCCGGATATGCAACAACGACTGGCAGAATCCTTTGAAACTGCCTTGCAGATGGCCGATGGCATTGCACGTGTGGCCTCGATGGATGATAGTGACAATGCGGTGTTACTTTCATCGCATTTTTCATGTCCGAGCTGCGGGTATTCCATTGCCGAACTTGAGCCGAGAATGTTCTCATTCAATAATCCAGCGGGCGCATGTGGGACTTGTGACGGTTTGGGTGTTAAGCAGTTTGTCGATCCAGAACGTATTGTTGCTCACCCTGAAATGAGCTTATCTGCCGGGGCAGTCAGAGGTTGGGATCGCCGCAATGCTTATTATTTTCAACTAATGAAGTCTTTAGCGGCCCATTATGACTTTGATTTGGATACCCCTTTTGAAGCGTTACCGGAAGCCATTAAAAAAGTTGTGTTGTACGGCAGTGGTAAAACAAAAATTGATTTTGATTATCTCAGTGATCGTGGTCGTAGTGTTAAGCGCAGCCATCCTTTTGAAGGTGTGATTCCGAATATGCAGCGCCGTTATCATGAAACGGAGTCGAATAGTGTTCGTGATGAGTTGGCCAAATATCATACCGTACGGGCTTGTCCTGACTGTGACGGCGCACGATTAACTGAAAGTGCTCGCCATGTATTTATCGGCCCAACTAATTTACCGACGGTCACCGATATGCCTGTGGGTGAGGTTAAACAGTTCTTTGATGCATTGACATTGCCCGGCAAGCAAGGTGAAATTGCCAGTAAAATTGTGACGGAAATTGCACAACGACTGACGTTTCTGGTCAATGTTGGGTTGGATTATTTAACCTTAGCCCGAAGCGCCGATACCTTATCCGGTGGTGAAGCTCAACGCATTCGATTGGCCAGCCAAATCGGTGCAGGTTTAGTTGGGGTGATGTATATTCTTGATGAGCCATCAATTGGTTTACATCAACGCGATAATGATCGTCTATTAGCCACGTTGACCCGCCTTCGCGATATGGGTAATAGCGTGATCGTGGTCGAACATGATGAAGATGCTATTCGCGCGGCAGACTATGTTTTAGATATCGGTCCCGGAGCGGGAGTCCATGGCGGCGAGATTGTGGCCCATGGCACGCCCGAAGAGATTATGAATACGGAGGCCTCACTCACAGGGCAGTACTTGTCTGGTCGTAAGAAAATCGCATTACCTGAGGCGCGTAAGCCCTTTGAACAAAATCGGTTGATTAGCTTACGTGGCGCATCAGGCAATAATCTACGGCATGTCGATGTCGATCTTCCTCTTGGTTTAATGACCTGCGTTACAGGTGTGTCTGGCTCGGGCAAATCAACGTTGATTAATGATACCTTACTGAAATTGACCTCAAAAACACTCAATAACGCCTCGGATGAGCCAGCACCTTACGATGACGTTGTCGGCTTAAACCAGCTCGATAAAGTGATAGCGATTAATCAGAGTCCAATCGGGCGTACACCGCGATCAAATCCGGCAACCTATACGGGTATTTTTACTCCGGTACGTGAATTATTTGCCAATACACCCGAAGCAAGGGCGCGTGGTTATACGCCGGGTCGTTTTAGCTTTAATGTCAAAGGCGGGCGCTGTGAGGCGTGTCAGGGTGACGGCTTAATCAAGGTCGAAATGCATTTCTTACCGGATATCTATGTGCCTTGCGATGTGTGCAAAGGCCAGCGCTATAATCGAGAAACACTGGATATCCGTTACAAAGGAAAAAACATTACTGACGTACTGGATATGACGATAGAAGAGGCGAATGAGTTCTTTACCAATATTCCGGTTGTCGCTAAAAAGCTAGAGACCTTAATCGATGTCGGGTTGACCTATATCAAATTGGGACAAAATGCGACCACACTGTCTGGGGGCGAGGCACAACGGGTGAAGTTGGCCAAGGAATTATCTAAACGAGACACGGGTAAAACATTGTATATCCTAGATGAGCCAACGACAGGCTTGCATTTCTTTGATATTGAGCAGTTATTGAAAGTCCTGCATCGTTTACGAGATCACGGCAATACGATCATTGTGATAGAGCATAACTTAGATGTGATTAAAACCGCAGACTGGCTGATTGATATGGGACCAGAAGGCGGTTCTGGCGGGGGAATGGTGGTCGCTACTGGAACGCCGGAGCAAGTGGCGAATAACCCGCAATCGCATACCGGCCATTATTTAAAACCGTTGTTGCAATAGTCGTATGGCCTTAGAACAAGAAATAAAACTGGTGGTGACGCGTGAACAGCCGCTTGCGTTTTCTGCATTGCCATTGGCATCGATTTATCAACAAGGGGAAGTGCAAAACAAACACTTGATCACGACCTACTTTGATACGCCGCATTTTGATTTAATGACGCACGGCTATGGCTTACGCCTTCGCTTCGATGGTGAAAACTGGTTGCAAACGGTCAAAGAATCCGGACACGTTGCCAATGGCTTGCATCAACGGCAAGAGTGGGAGCATGTTTTACTAGATCAAGCTTTTGATTTGACCTTATTGCAACAAACACCGTTACAAAAGTGGGTCGATGATCCCGACTTCTGGACCACATTATCGCCCGTATTTACCACTGAGTTTGACCGTCAATATTGCGTATTAGAGACTGTCGATCAAACGACGATAGAATTAGCCTATGATCGAGGGCGTGTTTATACGGCAGTGTTAGAGGCACCGATTCATGAGGTCGAGTTGGAATTGAAATCAGGCCAGTTGCACTATTTAACAACATTGGCACAAGACTTATGCGCCTCCGGATATCTACAAGCCAACGACCGGAGTAAAGCGCAGCAAGGCTATGAATTAGCAAGTCGAAAATAACACTGTCATCGTCATCATTTATCTTGCTTGTAGGCCTGAATCGGTTTCAAACTTCCAAGTACGAATAATGGTGATGCGATCATAGTCTTGCAGTACCTCTTCGGGAATAGGGGCATATGGTGCACCAAGACGAACAATTTTAATCGCGGCATCGTCAAGTATTTTATGTCCCGATGGACGTGACAGCACAATACCATCAACCGGAACGCTACCGTCAGGGTTAATATCTACGGAAAGTATTAAGGTACCGTTGATACGTTGACGTTTGGCTTCATAAGGGTAATTTAAATTACCAATCCGTTCGACTTTCTTACGCCAAGCTTCATGATAAGCAGCCGCAGCATATTGTTTGGTTCTGCTATGTAGTTTTCGGCTCTTAGGCTTTTTGCTCAAAGCTTGGGTTGAACGGTCTAACTTTTGTTCAAGTCGTTTGATTTCATTCTTAGTTTGCATAATCAGCTGACTGGCGGTTAACTGTGGAGGGACCAGTGGTGTTGGCTCTGTTATAGGTTTGGGCGTTGCTGTTGTTTTTTGAGTAGTTTGTATTTTGCGTTCCGCGGCTACTTGCGTAATGACTTTGGTGGATTCCTCAACAACTTTAGCAGGAGGCTGAGGAATGACAGCGTGTGCTGGTGGCGTGAATTCCATGGTCGCAGCTTTACTTGATTCAATATCAGGTTTAGCCTCGTTGGCTGACGGGTCAGGGGCTTTCTTGTCTGCTTCACCGCCGCCTTCGTTATTAGCCTGGGCTAAAAAATCGGCTTTTTCAGGGGCGACCTCGGTTTGTTGTTTAACGAGCGTGATATCAAGGCTGGTGAGCGGTGGATTATTGGGTGGAGAGGAAACCGTAAACCCTACGCCGAGTATAATCACCAGATGAATAATCATCGAGAAAAGCAGCGTGAAATTGAGCCTTGCAGCCGATGCGGTCGTGTCCATAAGTGTAGTTATTCGAGTGTCCGAGTCACGACCGGAAGGTCGTTATCGAGAAGCAGAATACGTTGATGCATATCGGGACTAAGCTCTATCTCACCACTAGGTTTAACTAGCATAACATGACTTACGCCCATGGCCACAGCGACGCGAGGCCAGTCCTCCCCAGCGACAAATAGCGCGGTGGCTGCAGCGTCAGCGGTCGCGGCATCATGGTGTAAGACCGTCACAGAGATGGCTTGATTCGCAGGCCAACCGGTACGAGGATCTAAAATATGAGGATAGCGGGTGCCTTGGTATTCAAAAAAGCGTTCGTAATCGCCCGAGGTGAATACACTTTCACCTGTTTGTAAAGCCAGCGATGCGAGCATGCCATCTTGACGTGGGTGGCGAATACCAATGACCCATGGTCGTTTACCGTGCATGCCTATCGCCCGCAGATCGCCACCAATATTGACCAAGGCATTTTGAATACCCAAATTTTGTAAAGAGGCAATGGCATTATCAACAGCAAAGCCCTTTGCAAAGCCACCAAAGCCGAGTTTGACGGCGTTATTTTGGCTACTGAGGATGCCGTTCTGGATCGTGATATCGGCCATGCTTGGCGGGGATTGTAGATAATGATCGATCTCGGCTTGACTAGGCGGTGGGCGAGAGTTAAACCAATCATCTTGATGAAAGCCCCAGAGCGCGAATAAGTTACCCGCCGCAGGATTGAATAAATGATCGCTTTGCTCGGCTAAATTCTGGGCCAAAGTGATGAGGTCAGCGACCTCCGTTGAAATAGCAATGGACTCGCCTTGACGGATAGCTTGATTAATTTGATTGAGCACACTGGGTCGCCAAGCGTGCCAAGTGTTGTCGACGTGGGAGAAGCTGTTTTCTAATGCGGTGATGGTGCCATTGGCTGTGTCAGTATCGACGCCATATAAGCTAACCGCTATTTCTGTCCCAAAGGCATAGAACTTGGCTTGTTTTTCCCCCGGTTCATTGTCGCATCCTGCTAAAAGTAGCGTAGACAACAGTACTAGCGTAGCGAAAAACCTCATGCTAAATACCGTTCAATGCAATCCATTAAGTCGTCAGCGATATGGAGATTAAATTGAACGTCTAATTCTTTAATACAGGTTGGACTGGTGACATTAATTTCAGTCAGATAGTCGCCAATCACATCCAACCCGACGAAAATAAGCCCTTTTTCACGTAATTTAGGCCCTACTTGCTGACAAATCCACCGATCACGGTCTGTTAACGGTCGGCCTTCTGCTCGACCGCCGGCCGCTAAGTTACCCCGTGTTTCGCCTTGAGCAGGAATACGTGCGAGGGCATACGGTACGGGTTCGCCATTGATCATGAGGATGCGTTTATCGCCATCGCTAATCTCGGGGATGAATTGCTGTGCCATAATCGACTTTTTGCCATGCTCGGTCAGCGTTTCGATGATGACGCTGGTATTAGGATCGTCTTGTTTGACTCTGAATATAGAGGCCCCCCCCATACCGTCTAAAGGCTTGAGAATAATATCACCATGGGCTTTTTGGAAATTGCGTAGTAATTGGTTTTGGCGGGTCACGAGTGTGTCAGGGCAGCATTCTGGAAACCAGGCCGTGAACAGTTTTTCATTGGCATCGCGTAAACTTTGCGGATCATTGACCACCAGCACGCCCGTTGCTTGCGCTTGTTCAAGCAAATAAGTGCTGTAGATATATTCCATATCAAACGGCGGGTCTTTGCGCATTAATATGACATCGAGCTCGCTGACGTCGATGATCTCAGTGTCGCCTAGTTGATACCATTGAGCAGGGTTATCAAAGACCTGTAACGGCTTGATCGATGCGGACACAGTGCCTTGAGATAGAAATAAATCTTTTTGTTCCATATAAAATAAGGTCCAGCCTTTTGCTTGCGCCGCGAGCAACATTGCAAAACTGCTGTCTTTTTTTATATTGATGGCTGAGATGGGATCCATCACAATCCCGAGGCGATATTGCGTCATGTTTACCTTCATTCAACTTACTCGATAATTGACCGATTTTACCTGAATTTAGTTTTCCACAGTTCTGATTCCGGTTAAATTCAGTGTAAATCAGTGCTGTGGAGCGGCATAGCTTGCAGATATTCGATATAATCGACGAGTTTTGATAATAGATTGTGATTTTTAACTGATGACGACAACAGCACCAGTGGCAGAAACGCCAAAGACTTTTCAGGACCTGATTTTAAGGTTGCAACAATATTGGGCTGAGCAAGGCTGTGTCTTGTTACAACCATATGACATGGAAGTGGGCGCAGGGACGTTTCACCCCGCAACATTCCTACGGGCGATTGGCCCAGAACCCTGGAGTGCGGCCTATGTGCAACCATCACGACGCCCCACAGATGGACGCTACGGCGAGAACCCCAACCGCCTACAACATTATTATCAATTCCAAGTTGTTTTAAAACCCTCTCCGGCTAATATTCAAGAGCTCTATTTAGGTTCGTTGAAAATGTTGGGCTTAGACACCCGTATTCATGATATCCGTTTTGTTGAAGACAATTGGGAGTCGCCCACGTTAGGGGCATGGGGATTGGGCTGGGCAATTTGGCTCAATGGCATGGAAGTGACTCAGTTTACCTATTTTCAACAAGTCGGTGGGCTAGAGTGTAGCCCCGTGACAGGTGAAATCACTTACGGCTTAGAACGTATCGCGATGTATCTGCAAGGAGTGAGCAGTGTCTACGATCTTGTCTGGTCGGATGGCCCGATGGGTAAAGTCACTTATGGTGATGTGTTTTTACAAAATGAAGTCGAAATGTCGGAATATAATTTTGATCATGCCCAAGTTGAAAGCTTGTTCACGACTTTTGACACTTGCGAACGTGAAAGTGAACGTATGATCGAAGCCGGATTACCTTTACCCGCTTATGAATTGGTATTAAAAGCGTCGCATACTTTTAATTTATTAGATGCGCGTAAAGCGATTTCGGTCACAGAGAGGCAGCGCTTCATTCTGCGAGTACGGACATTAGCGCGGGCGGTTGCCCAAGCTTATTACGACCGCCGAGAATCTTTAGGCTTTCCGATGTTAGCGCGTCAAGCGAAGGAGGAACAGTCATGAGTGATGTGCGTGATTTATTGATTGAACTCGGTACCGAAGAGCTGCCCCCGAAAGCGCTAGATAAACTCAGAATGGCTTTTGAAGCAGGAATCAAGTCAGGTTTAGCTGAAGCTGAACTCGGCTTCAAATCGATTCGCACTTATGCAACCCCCAGACGCTTAGCGGTGGTGGTTGAAGACTTAGACACCTGTCAACAAGATCGTTTAATCGAACGACGAGGGCCAGCAACAACGGCGGCATTTGATGAAGCGGGGCAAGCGACAAAGGCTTTACAAGGTTTTGCCCGTTCATGTGGCGTAGAGGTCGATGCACTCGAGACCATGGAAACCGACAAAGGGGCCTGGCTGGTCTTTAAACAACAACAAGCTGGAGTTGAAACCCGTAATCTCATTGGCGATATTTTACAAAAAACCTTACAAGCTTTACCGATCCCTAAGCGTATGCGTTGGGGCAGTCTACCTGGTGAATTTGTCAGACCAGTGCATTGGTTAGTGTTATTGTTCGGCGATGAAGTGATTCCTATGGCGCTCCTTGGCGTGTCATCAGGTAGAGATTCACGAGGTCACCGTTTTCATCATCCAGAAGCTATCAAGATTCAATCCGCGCAAAGCTATCTTGATCAACTAAAAAAAGGCTTTGTGCTAGCCGATATAGCTGAAAGAAAAAAGGCCATTCGGCAACAAGTCACAGCATTAGGTGAAGCGTTAGGCGGCCAAGCCGTGATCAACGAAGACCTATTAAACGAAGTAACTGGCTTAGTTGAATGGCCTGTCGCGCTATCTGGCAAATATGATCGTCGTTTCTTAGAGTTGCCTGCTGAAGCCTTGATTTCTTCGATGGAAGAGCATCAAAAATATTTTGCAGTTAGGGACAATGCCGGGGTGTTACTACCCTATTTTATTACGATTTGTAATATTGAAAGCCAAGACCCTACACAAGTGGTGGCAGGCAATGAGCGCGTTATTCTGCCGCGATTAAGTGATGCGGCGTTCTTCTGGGACACCGATCGCAAACAACCGTTAGCCAATCGTTTAGAACAGCTAAAAACCATCGTTTTCCAAAATAAACTGGGCTCGGTTTACGATAAATCTACTCGTGTGGCCAAGCTTGCGGCCATGATCGCGGGCCAGATTGGTGGCGACGAACAAAATGCTGAAAGAGCGGCCTTACTTGCCAAATGTGACTTAGTAACGGAAATGGTTGGTGAGTTTCCGGATTTACAAGGAATTATGGGTCGATATTATGCAAGACTCGATGGTGAGGAACACGACGTTTGTGAAGCGTTAGACGAACAATATTTACCGCGTTTTGCTGGCGATAAATTAGCCCAGACCAAAACAGGTCAAGCACTGAGTTTGGCTGAAAAATTAGATACCCTTGTCGGGTTATTTGGGATCGGTCAGCCACCGACGGGAGTGAAAGATCCTTTTGCATTACGCCGTGCGGCATTGGGTGTATTGCGGATTGTGATTGAAAATGAACTCGATTTGGATCTCAAGCTGTTACTAGAACAAGCCTTAATGGGGCTCGGTGACATTGTGACTAAACCTGACTGTGTTCAAGATGTGATGACATATTTGTTTGAACGTCTACGCGGTTATGCCAGTGAACAAGGTTACCAGAGCGATGTGTTTGAGGCGGTGTTGGCAACAACACCCACCAAACCAGTCGACTTTATGCTGCGACTGGCTGCAGTGGCCGGATTCCGACAGCTGGAGCAAGCGGAATCGCTGGCGGCAGCGAATAAGCGCATCGGTAATATTTTACGTAAAAATGCCTCAAGAGAAGGTGCTGACACCATTAATGATGCGTTGTTAACCGACGCAACCGAGCAAGCCTTAGCTAAAAAGGTCGCATCGGTCAAACTCGCCATCATGCCATTATTAGCAAATGCAGATTATGCTGGTGTGTTAAAACAGTTAGCCGAGATGCGTGAAGCGGTGGATGCATTTTTTGATCAAGTCATGGTGATGGTCGACGATTTAGCGGTGAGGCAAAACCGTTTGGCTTTACTGAATGAAACCCGCGCTTTATTCTTAGAAGTGGCTGATATTTCATATTTACAAGCTTGAAAAGGGCACTCATCGAGTTTGCATTGATTCTGAAGCGGAATCGAAATGATTGCATCACTTAATTAAGTTAGTATTCATACCTCTGAGCATCAACATTTAGTTGGAGAAAAGGCAATGTCATTGATAATTCTAGATCGCGATGGTGTTATTAATCATGACTCGGATGATTTTATTAAAACCCCAGCCGAATGGGAGCCTATCGAAGGGAGTCTAGAGGCGATTGCTAAACTCAATCATGCGGGTTATCGCGTGGTTGTTATCACTAATCAATCTGGCATTGCTCGCGGTTTCTTGGATGTGGATACGTTGACGCGAATTCATAGCAAAATGCGCCGAATGATCTCGCAAGTAGGTGGTAAATTAGAAGCGATTTTATACTGTCCTCATGGGCCAGAGGATGGTTGCGATTGTCGAAAACCGCTAGATGGCGCTTATAATGAATTGGCTCACCGCTTACGGATAAACTTACGCGATATCCCTGCTGTGGGTGATTCATTGCGAGATATTCAAGCTGCACAAGCGGTCGGTGCCAGACCTATCTTAGTCAGAACAGGGAAAGGTGAAAAAACATTAGCCGATCCCGCCTTGCCAAAAGATATCGCCGTTTATGATGACCTCGCTGCTGTCGCAGATGCTTTACTAGAGACCAGTTTTTAATGCTGTTTATACGATCTTTACTGTTTTCTATATGTCATGTTCTGACAGCCGTCCTATTTTCAATAGTGGCGGTGGTATTATGGCCTCTGCCTTTTAAAATACGTTATAAATTAGTGAGCCAATGGGCAATATTAAACCTATGGTTATTAAAGGTGATTTGCGGCGTTCGTTATGAAGTAGAAGGGGCAGAAAATATTCCCGATGAACCCTGTGTGATTATGTGTAAACACCAATCATCATGGGAAACTCTGGCATTACAGGCGATATTTCCACCGCAAGTGTGGGTGCTTAAACGCGAACTATTATGGATCCCTTTCTTCGGTTGGGGCTTAGCGTCATTAAACCCGATTGCGATTGATCGCGCGGCGGGCAGAAAGGCATTAAATCAGGTCGTCGAACAAGGCCAAGCGCGTCTTGATTCAGGGGCTTGGGTTGTGATATTCCCAGAAGGTACGCGGGTGCCAACGGGGCAAATGGCGAAGTTTGGTATGGGCGGCGCTTTTTTGGCTTCTGAGACAGGGTATGCGGTTATTCCAGTTGCCCATAATGCAGGTAAAGCTTGGCCAAAACATGGCTTTCTCAAGTATCCAGGGGTGATTAAATTAGTGATAGGCGATAAGATAGCGATAGCTGATAATGCCCAAAAAGTATCTGATATTAACAAACAAGTTTATCAGTGGATGGAGAGTCAAATGACTCGTTTGGAAGGACGTAAACCTGAAGTAGCACTATTGATGAAGGAAGAAAAATAAGTGACTAAACCTGACGGAATGCTAAGACTACTATTAGTGGATGATTCTTTAACAGAAGCGGATAACGTGATCAATACCCTACGTAGTACAGGGCATGCGGTAAGGGCATCAAGAGAAGATTCCTTGTCCGGTATTGAGCAAGCTTTAACCAATCAAACTTGGGATTTAGTGATCTGCCGAGCGTCCTTGATGAGCGTGCCGCCACGAGAATTAATCAACTTTGTACACCGTTTAGGTCGGGATTTACCTTGTATTGTGCTGATATCTAAACAAGACGAAGCGGAAGACTATTACGATATTGGGGTGCAAGATGTCATTCTTAGTCAGGATAGTCGGCGATTACAGTTTGCGGTGCAGCGCGAATTACAAAGTTTATTTAATCGACGCGCTGCGCGTCGAAACGAACGGGCCTTAAGAGAGAGTGAAAAGCGCTCACGATTACTATTAGAGAGCTCAAAAGATGCGGTTGCCTATATGCACGAAGGGATGCATATCTACGTTAATACAGCCTATTTAACCTTGTTTGGCTATGACGAAGCAGAAGATGTTGATGGTTTACCAATCTTGGATTTAATTACTGTTGATGACCAAGCCCATTTTAAATCCGTTTTTAGACAATTCTCGGAACGAGTCGATGCCGAACCTGAACACGTCTCCGTCCACTGTGTTCGAGCAGATGGCACAGGTTTTCAAGCCAATATCGAGTTTAGTCATGCGGAAATAGAAGGCGAAAACTGTACCCAAGTTGTGATTACCGATGGCAATGAGCAGCAAAAAGAAGTGGACTCAGGGCAATTACAACTATTACGCGATCATGATTTCTTAACGGGTTTATATAACCGTGTTCGTTTCGTAGATGAACTTGAAAAAGTAGCGGGTAAGGCTGGTGATAGTCAAGGAGATGCAGCGCTACTCTATATTGTTATTAATGGCTTTCAAACCACAAAAGAACAGCTCGGCTTAGCCATGAGTGAAATGGTGTTGAAAGAGTTAGCAGAGTTATTGCGAAAGGGATTGGTGGACGGCGATATTTTGGGCCATTACGCCGACCAAGTGTTTACGGTTATCGTCAATAGCGATGATGATAACTATGTTGATATGCGAGCAAAATCCTATTGTGACATCATTGATAATTATGTATCTCATGTGAGTGGTAAACCGCTTGATTTACGGTGCAGTATTGGTATCAGTCGTATTTCAGAAACCAGTTTCACCGTAGAAACCATTCTGAATAATGCCGATAAAGCCTGTGTTCAAGCACAACAGGCGGGCGAGAGTAAAATCATGCGCTATCAAGCTCAGGCCCCGGTTCTTGAACTAGAAGAGGCCGAACATGACGAGTCGTTGGCATGGAAACCCCGACTTGAAGCGGCTATTGAGAACGAAGATTTCGATTTACACTACCAACCGATTGTCAGCCTTCATGGTAAAGAACAAGAGCTCTACGAGGTCCTGTTAAGAATGATCAGCGCCGAAGATGGTGCAGTGATAGGCGCGGGTGCCTTTATCCAGTATGCAGTGCAATATGAGTTGATGGATGTTATTGATAAATGGGTTATTTCTACCGCGCTCAAGAGCTTGGCTCAGCATCAAAAGCGTTTTCCAAAAACCCGCTTTTTCATCAAACTATCAAAACAAACGTTATGCGATGAAAATTTTGTAGATTGGCTAGTTGTGGTATTGAACGAAAATCAAATCCAAGGAGAATGTTTTACGTTCGAAGTCAGCGAAACAGATGCTATTGCCAACATTGATGAAACCAAAAATACCATTACCAAACTGAAAAATATCGGTTGTGAATTTGGCTTAGAACACTTTGGCTCGGGTCTCGACTTCTCATCAAGTCTAGAACGACTTGATGTCGATTATTTAAAGATCAATGGCAGATTTGTTGAGAACATGGCTAAAGACGCCGAAAATCAAGCCGCGGTAAAAGCGATCATTGAGATGTGTAAAAGTGCCGGGAAAAGCAGTATCGCCGAGTTCGTATCCGATGCAAATAGCCTCGCATTGCTCTGGCGTCTAGGTGTTGATTATGCACAAGGCTATTATATTCACGAACCTTCTGGTGAGTTGAACTACAACTTCTTAGATGATGACTTATAGCAACATATGACAACAATTAGCAGTAAATAGTAACAATATTTAGAGGCTTATCTGTTTTGCAAGGCAGCTATCCGGTCCTGTATCGGTGGGTGCGTCATGAATAAGCGACTAAACGACATTTTGTCACCCGAAATGCCTAATGCGCTGAGTTGGTCGGGTAATGCTGTGGTGGCACTGCCGGACAAGCGTTGTAATGCCGCAATCATTTTGTGCGCGCCAACCAATTGCGCAGCACCGGCATCGGCCCGGTACTCACGTTGTCGACTAAACCAGCGCACGATAATACTGGCTAGAATGCCCAGAACGACTTCGGCAATAATGGAGGTTATCCAAAAAGCGGGACCATGACCCCGTTCGGTTTTAAATACCGTGCGATCAATAAGGTGGCCAACCACGCGAGATAAGACAATGACAAAGGTATTGACCACACCCTGTATTAGGGCCAAGGTAACCATATCACCATTAGCGACATGGCTGATTTCATGTGCAAGCACAGCTTCTACTTCGTCCCGAGTCATCGATTGTAATAGGCCCGTACTGACAGCTACCAACGCGTTATTCTTATTCATACCGGTCGCAAAAGCATTAGGTTCAGCTGCATTATAAACAGCCACTTCAGGCATACCGATACCGGCCTGTTGGGCTTGGGTTTTGACAGTATTCACTAACCAACGTTCAGTTTCATTAACGGGGTCGTCAATGACTTTTGCACCGGTCATTCGTTTGGCTGTCCATTTAGAAATCACAAGCGAAATAAAAGAGCCACTGAAACCGATTACCCCAGCATAGATGAGTAGGGCGTTCATATTGAGGTCGACGCCTTGCTGATCGAGCAAGTTTTCGAACCCAAATAACCGCATGGTCAGGCTCAATACAGCTAAGACAGCGATGTTGGTTCCAATGTACAGTAAAATTCGTGACATAATTCGTACTCGTTGAATATAAAAAACTAAGCTTAAGATGGATGCTAAAAGGCTTTTTTCAAGCGCCCATTAATAAATGATGAAGATCTTTTTCAAGTCTATCGCGTGACTGAATAAAAGTCCCCGCGCTATCGACAATAGCGCTGCAAATAGGTTCACCTTTTAAGATAAACTGGCCCGCAGCGGGAATGTCGTGGCAGTGTAGGGGCCAAGCAATACCGTTAGCGATGAGAATATCATGCGCAGCAAAAATATAATGTAGATACATTGGCTTGCTACGACATGGTAGGGGATGAGTGGGTAATATGCCTTGGCAAGCGGCCAAGTGTAGATCAAATAGTTTTGGAATATGTACCAGTAGTTCTGCGGCAGCACTGGGTCTCGGATTCACTTCCAGAACCAGAACCTCATTGGCTTCATTGATCACGAAGTCGAGGCTGTTGAGGCCATACAACTCAAAGTGGTTGGTCAAAGCAGCAACAATGTCTCGTAAAGTATCTTGATAACAAGCGATCGAATCAACCGGTGATGCTAAGCCGCTGAATAGAAAAGGCCGATCAGCATCGTTAGTTGAGAACTGTTGATTGAGACTCAGTAATTGGCTATCCGAGCCATTGGCCAAGAATAAAGCAGAACCGCTGAGGCCAGGGATGTGACGTTGATAATAAGTTTCTGGATTCTGGGCTGCAATTGGGTTGGACTGAATATGACCACCACCAAGTCCGCGTGACGATTTTGATAACCAACCAGATGATGCTTGCGGAGGATGCGAGCGAGTGGCTGGGTATGCGATTGCTAACTGATCTAAACCGTCAAAAAAACGCGTTGGATTTTGAACGGCCTCGATAGTGTGCTGCTGATTACCCAGTAAGCTAATATGCTTGGGTAACTGGTCGAGCATGTCATAAAAAAGTTCGACACCACCGCCACAGACTAGACTACAGCGCTGGCCTTGACTGAGGGCAATGACCGAGTTTAAGACCGCATCCGGATCGTTCAATTCAGAGATAAACTGCCAGCGAGCGGTGACAGCGCGAGTCTCGCTGTCTCCAAAGCAGTCAGCCACCCAAATTGGGTGGTAGCCAGCATCAGCCGCTATCTGAGCCAGAAAGCGGCCACTTTGCGCAACAATCAGTATCGCTTGTTGTTGCACCTGTCGTTATGCTTATTTAGACAAGTTTACGTGCATTTTTAAAGGCGTCACGGAAGTCTAAGTAAACAGGAGAGTCACTCTCTAAAGTCTGACGTAAGAGCTCGTGCTGTAGATGGTATTTCACATTACCTACGGCAAGTGCACCGACAGCGACAGCGTCGTTTGCTTGGCTAGCATGGAGCAATGGTGCGCCAGAATCCATGAGCTTGATACCTTCGATACCTAACGGCGGCACAGCGTTAACATCACCGGCGACTTTCAGTTTTTTTGCATCGAATAATACAGAGGCGTTGAGCACTTGAATACCAGCTTTAGCAGCACAAAAAACGACATCTGCATCTGAGATGAGACGCGCCTTATCGGCATCAGAGGCTGCCGTGGTTGCGGTTAAATCTACGCCATAGCGACGTTTCGCTTCCGCGGCGAAATCTAGTGCTGTATCGAGTGAGAAGTGATCAACAATGGTTGTATCGGCGCCTTGCTCAGCGGCGATAACGGCTGTGGCTAAACCGACAGGGCCCGTGCCGCCGAAGACGATAGCTTTCATTCCTTTAAAGCCGTGTTGCGTTTTATTCATGAGCTCACGTTCAACACAGGCGACTAAAGCGGCAGCCGTGGTAAATGCACCGCTTGGATCGGCAAAGACAGAAACTTCAAAGGGGGGAACCATCGCTTTTTTAGCGGCAGTTAACATATCCATCGCGAGGCCAATATCGCGCCCGCCGATAAAGATGCCCGTCTTTTTCACGCCAGAGGGACCACGAGAAAAAATAACATCTTGTGTCATGTCCGTGATTTCATTCAGTTGAACATTTTGGTAGTGGAATGCCATATCATAGCCGGCATCGACAGCCATGTTGATATCAAATGGACTGGTATGGCTTCTCGGGGTGAACATGTGCATGATAGAACGTTTAGACATGATTTTTCCTTATAAGATAATAGTGTTGTATTCGAGTTATGACTACGATACGACTTCAGACTCAACAGTGGCGCCTGTCGAATTTGCATCGGTCATTAAAATAGTAAGTCGATTATCTGTTTCAAGATGATGGTCAGCATAATCGTTTAATGTATCAATTAATGTGAGGGCTGTCTGTTCATTATCGACAAAAATACAGCCTGTTGGACCCCACGAGCTTTGTGCTATACCGCGATGACCCAATTGCACAGCATATTTGAGCAGTGTCGCTACATTTTGACTGGTATATCGACCACCTTGTACGGGGGCAAAATGGTCGCCGATGAGGTTTTGAATGTCGGTAATAGACTCACCAAAAGCATCAATATTTTGCTCGACTAATGACGGTAGTAGCTTCATCAGTGTTAAGTGACAAATGGCTTGGGAATGTGCCAGCGGGAAAGGTGGTAAAGTCTTGAAGGCATCGCGTTCTGCTGAGCCGTGCACGCCTTGACGTTGGGTTTCCATGATTAACACAATGCGCCAGTGACTAGGGTAGGTATAACGCGCCAGTAAAGGCGGGGTGATCGATTGCGCACCTAGGCCACCATCGACTAAGAAGCCTCCATGGTCGAATGCCGCTATGCCAATACCAGAGCGAGCACCACGCGCCAGAGCAGCAGCGATGTCGCGTGTGGAAGCATCGATATTGAAAAGTCGGCATAAGGCGGTGCCAATAGCAATAGCAAGCTGAGTGCCAGACCCTAAGCCAGCATGCTCTGGGATGCATTCCTTGATAGTAAGCTTAATGTGGTAATGTGGTTGTGAAACTTGCTCAGAAAAGGCATCAAAAAATGCCGTCGTAAGTTGCTTGAGTTTATGCTGCATGGCCTGCGGCGCATCATGCAGGGTTTCCACATCTGAAAATTGTGCTTCTATCGTTGTGCGATGGCTGTTAATTGCCATACCGATACTGCCAAATTTGCGCCCTGTACTACCATTTATATCTAAGAACCCCACATGAAGTCGGGCTGGTGTACATACAGAGACACGGGTATTCAACAGTATTTCATTCGGTTGTAAAGCGGACATTATGTATTATCAATTTGTTTAGCAATAGCGTAAATCGTCGTTTCATCAAGAAACTGGTCATGGCTATCATACAATGACTGGATAGCTTTTCGGTGTATTTTCATTTTAAAGTTACCAATCGCAATGGCGCCATAGAAGCGAATGCCGTTTTTTTCGATACCATCGTCCATCACTTCTAGATCTGCTACCCCTAGCGGGGGAAGGGCATTTACATCCGCGATGACTTGCAAATTGTCGTTGTTAATCCATGTCTGCTTTGGCATCACGCAAACACTGGCGGGACCGCAGGCGATGGCGACATGAGCGTCTATTAATAAAGCGGCAACCGATTCATCGCTGCGAGATTCAGCGGCTATCACCTCAATGCCATAGCTTTGTTTCATTTGACGGACGATGTTTTTTGAGCGGGTAATATCACGACTAGTGATAATGACTTCACTCGCGCCTTCTTTGACTAAAAATAAGGCTGCCCGTTGTCCTACTGGGCCAGAACCAATAATAACGACTTTTCTGTTGGTAATATCGTAATTGGTCAATACTTTTCGAACGAGTGCAGCAGCCGTGGTATTGGATCCATTGGGGTCGAGCATCACAGAGACACGGGTCTGACCAAAAAAAGCGTTTTTGACAGCTTGGCCCACACTTTCGCTAGCGGTAACATTTGAGCCGCCAATAAAAATGGCATTATTTTTTAAATTTTTACTTGTTCGCGTAAATATCAGGCCTTGGACATGAGGCGTGACGTTATCACGTGTAATACCGCCATAAGCGATGATATTGTCGACACCGGCATCATAGGCTACGACTTGATCAAAGGTGCTTGGTATCGCATCAGTATCAAGATGTAGTAGAAGCTTTTTCATTATCAGGCTGTCTCCAGACTCTTTCAAGGTGCGTTAAATCATAATTGAAATCTGATTAGATTTTACCTTAAGTTGATGTTCTACGGCTAATCATGTCGGATGACGACGCTGAAAGCGTGCATGCCAACCGCGAACATTTTGAGACTAAGGCGGGGATAGATTTTAAGGTTTATTGGTGAGCGGCACACATTAATTTGCCCTGATTTATACGTGCTGCTGGTACAATAGCCGCTATTTTCAGAAATAGAGAGTTCGAGACCGAGATCATGACAGTTCGTACCCGATTTGCCCCGAGTCCAACAGGTTATTTACATGTTGGTGGTGCCCGCACAGCCTTATTTTCTTGGTTATACGCACGAAAGCATGGGGGCCAATTTATATTAAGAATTGAAGATACCGATCTTGAACGTTCTACAGCAGAATCTGTCAACGCGATTTTAGAAGGGATGACTTGGTTGGGATTGACTTATGATGAAGGTCCGTTTTATCAAACACAGCGCTTTGACCGCTACAAAGAAATCATCGCTCAGTTATTAGAACAAGGTGACGCCTATTATTGTTATTGTTCTAAAGCGTCGCTTGAAGAAATGCGAGAGCAGCAACGAGTCAATAAAGAAAAACCACGTTACGATGGACGCTGCCGACATTTAAAAGTGATTCCAGAAGGTGTCGAACCGGTGATTCGGTTTAAAAACCCAACCGAGGGTGTTGTGACAGTGAAAGATAATATCCGAGGTGATGTTGTCTTCCAAAACGCCGAGTTAGACGATTTAATTATTGCCCGCTCTGACGGTTCGCCTACCTACAACTTGACGGTGGTGGTCGATGATATGGATATGGCGTTGACCCATGTTATTCGTGGTGATGATCATTTAAATAACTCGCCTAGACAGATCAATATTTTCAAAGCGCTCAATGCCGATGTCCCTGTTTTTTCTCACGTACCCATGATTTTGGGGGATGATGGTGCTCGCTTATCTAAGAGGCATGGTGCTGTGAGTGTGATGAGCTATCGGGATGAAGGCTACCTCCCTGAAGCCTTATTAAATTATTTGGTCCGTTTAGGCTGGTCTCATGGCGATCAAGAAATTTTCTCATTAGATGAAATGATTCAATTATTTGATATCACCGATGTCAATAAAGCGGCCTCAAGTTTTAATACCGATAAATTATTATGGTTAAACCAACATTATATTAAGACCAGCACGCCAGAACACATAGCACAACACTTGAGCTGGCATATGGGGCAGCACGGTATTGATCCATCAGTGGGGCCAGCATTAGTTGAGGTTGTCAAATTACAACAAGAAAGAGCCAAAACCTTAGTCGAAATGGCGACAAATAGTGTGTTCTTTTATCGTGCAGCAGAGACTTATGATGACAAGGCCGCCAAGAAAAACTTAACGGCTAATAGTCTAACTTTATTAACTGAGATGGGACAAAGGTTATCTACCCTAGCCGATTGGCAAGCCGAGCCTATTCACGATGAGATCAAAGCATGCTCGGTCGAGAACGAAGTCGGAATGGGAAAAGTCGCCCAACCGATCAGAGTTGCCGTAACGGGCACCACCATTTCGCCGCCATTGGATACGACATTAGCGATACTTGGACGCGAGCGGACACTGAGCGCTATCCAGAAAGCAATAGATTGGATTCAAAGCCAGTAGACAGTATAAGGGACTATTTGACGATTTTTAAGCTAGGCCGGTTTTTAGTCGAGGCCGTGGAGTCGGGTTTATTCGGCGGGGGAGGCACTTCATCTTCCGTAAAGAACATACCTTGGTTATTCTCTTTACCATAAATGCCTAATACCGCTTCAATCGGTATAAATAGCTCCATGGGCTTGCCCGAGAAGCGGGCGGAAAAACTGATCCATTGATTGTCTGCTTGAAAGTGTTGTACAGCATCAGGCAGAATATTTAAGACAATTTTATTATCATTAATATAATCTTCAGGGACTTTGACACCCGGGTAGCTGGTATTGACTAATAAATACGGTGTTGCCGTATTATCGAGCAGCCACTCATAAATAGCGCGGATAAGGTAAGGTTTTTGAGATGTCATGCTATTATTATCTCATTGCTCGTTCAGAATCACTTAAACTGGCTTGAAAACCAGGCCGAGCAAAAAGGCGTTCAGCATAATCTTCGACAGCCTTTGCTTTAGCTGGAAGTTTAATATTAAGCATAGGAAGACGCCAAAGCAAGGGAGCAAGGCTACAGTCCAATAAGGACGGCGTTTGGCTCATAAAGAAGGGCGTCGACTCAAAAAGCGGGGTTAACACAGTGAGGTCATCCCGAATAGTCTGTCTTGCTTGGGTCATTTGCCCTCTTTTATTACCAAGTAAAGCTTCCCAAAGTGAGTACCAATCATAATCAATACGATGCAACATGAGTCGCATTTGCGCTCTAGAGGCTGGATCCGACGGTGTCAAGGGCTGTTGCAAAAAACGTTCTTCTAAGTAAGCAATAATAATATTGGCATCAAATAAAATCAGCTCTCTATCCACCAACACAGGGCTCTTACCGTAAGGAAGCGCGGCGGCTACCTCTTCGGGCCAGTCTTCAGTTGTAATATCTTGGATATGAGTGGCAATCGCCTTTTCTTTGATAACCATACGCGTTCGATGACATAACGGGCATGTTGGATCCGAGTAGAGGGTCATCATATCGATACGCTCGCCATACAGCCCGTAGGACACAAAGGAATGCGATGTTTGTGCAACATTCTTAAATTAAGCCTGATTATTATAAGGTGGAACAGGGCATTATACTGACGTATGCTTTGCTCAGCGAATATCTTCCCAAAATACTTTTTTCATTGGGTAAGCAACCATGAAAAAGACAGCGAGATAGATCAATACCCATTTTCCTAAGGTCAATCGTTGGATTTTAGAGGGTTCACCAACATAGGCGATGAAATTGACTAAATCACGGATCATGGCATCGTATCGTTCAGCGGTTTGTTGTTGTTCCGGTGTTGGGACTAAATGTCCTTCAGTATCTTGTTGCAGATAGCCTTGTTGTTGCCATAAGACATGCGGCATGCTGGCATCTTTAAAAACGAGATTATTTGTGCCCATTATTTTGGCGTCATCGACATAAAACTGTCGAAAATAACTATAAAGCCAATCAGGGCCGCGGGCCCGCGAAATAACAGATAAATCCGGCGGCACGACACCAAACCAATTTTTAGCGTCTTCATCACGCATAGCAATGGTCATCGTTTCACCTACTTTTTCTGAGGCGAACATTAAGCTTTCTTTGACTTGTTCATCGCTTAAACCTAAATCTTTACCCATACGGTTATAGCGCATGTAAGACGCCGAATGGCAACTGATGCAGTAGTTCATAAAAAGTCGGGCGCCACGTTGTAGTGAGGCTTTATCAAATAAATCGATTTCAACCGGATCAAGCGAGAGTTTATCTCCAGCAGCATAGGCTGGTTGATAAAGTAAGCCGCTTAACAAAAAGCTAAAAAAGACTGCGATGATATTTAGGTTCATGTCACTCGATCCGGTACGGGCTTATCTTTATCTAAAGAGGTGTAAATGGGCATCAAAAGGAAAAAAGAAAAATAAAGTATAGAAAAAATCTGCGCCAATAAGGTGTAGAGCCCCGTTGCGGGTTGTGTGCCAAGATAACCTAAAGCAAGGAAGCTAAGTGTAAACAATGTTAACGCAATGCGAAATAGCGGGCCACGGTAACGAACGGATTTCACTCGGCTACGATCCAACCACGGAATGAGGAAAAGTACGATAATCGCGCCGCCCATCGCCAGTACACCAAATAGTTTATCCGGTACCGCGCGTAAAATCGCGTAGAACGGGGTGAAATACCAGACAGGTACGATATGCTCAGGAGTCTGGAGTGGGTTAGCTGGAATAAAGTTATCTTTTTCCAAAAACCAACCGCCAAATTCAGGCATATAAAATAGAATGATTGAAAAAATGAATAGAAAGACAATAATGCCGACCAGATCTTTGACCGAATAATACGGGTGAAAGGCGATACCATCGAGCGGAATGCCCTTGTCATCTTTGGTTTTCTTAATTTCGACGCCATCAGGGTTGTTCGACCCGACTTCGTGTAGCGCCATAATGTGGGCAACGACTAAGCCAAGTAATACCAGTGGCAGAGCGATGACATGGAAAGCAAAAAAGCGGTTTAAGGTTGCATCTGCGACCACAAAATCGCCCCGAATCCACAAGGCGAGGCCTTCTCCTATATAAGGTATGGCACCGAATAAAGAGGTAATAACTTGAGCGCCCCAATAAGACATCTGCCCCCACGGTAATAAATACCCCATAAAGGCTTCGGCCATTAATGCCAGATAGATCAGCATCCCAAAAATCCAAACCAGCTCGCGAGGCTGTTTATACGAACCGTAAAGCAAGCCACGGAACATATGAAGGTAGACCACAACAAAAAATGCGGAGGCCCCTGTTGAATGCAGATAGCGAATAAGCCAACCCCATTCTACATCACGCATAATATATTCAACCGACGCAAAAGCGAGCTCTGCATCAGGTTTGTAATGCATGGTTAAAAAAATGCCTGTGACAATCTGTAAGACGAGAATAAATAGCGCGAGAGAGCCAAAAAAGTACCAAAAGTTGAAGTTTTTTGGCGCATAGTACTCAGATAAATGTTCTTTCACCAGAGAGCTTAAAGGAAACCGGGCATCTACCCATTCAATCAATCGCATTAAGCTGTCTCCTTGGCTTCTTCGCCAATGAGTAATTGATAATCATTGATAAAATAATAGGGTGGAACAACTAAGTTAGTAGGCGCAGGGACGCTTTTATACACACGACCGGCAAGATCAAACTTGGACCCATGGCATGGGCAAAAGAAGCCGCCTTGCCAATCCGTTCCCAAATCTGCAGGTGCTAAGTCGGGACGATAAGTGGGTGAACAGCCCAAGTGAGTACAAATACCGACGAGCACCATCAGGTCATCACGGATAGCGCGCGTGGTATTTTTACAACAGTTTGGCTGTTGTGCTTGTTCGTCACTGTGCGGATCACGTAGCTGGTCTTCTAAGGTCGCTAGTGTTGATAGCGATTCTTGTGAGCGACGAAAGATCCAAACTGGCTTACCACGCCATTCAATAGTCAGCAATTGACCTATGTCGAGTTTACTAATATCAACCTCAACCGGTGCACCAGCAGCTTCTGCTTTGGCACTGGGCGACATTGATGAAATAAAAGGGATGGCAACAGCGACAGCACCAATACTACCGACAACAGTCGTGGCATTAGTTAGAAATCGGCGTTTATCAGTATCAACCGTATTCGTCATTTTAAATTTAGTAACCTCTCACGATCTGACGTTGAAAAACCATTACAGTGTCGTACGAAAGCTATAGTTATAGCCATAATTAACGGGAATAATCTTATCACAGAGATCTAAGCTTAGCGCAAAAATGCAACGCATAGTTAAAGAAAATAGGGTTCAATAAAGTGGAAAAGGCTAAAAGTCGATGACGACAATAAGGGCTTACCTTAGGCCACGTCTGGGATAGTCGACCACACTGGACTTTATAGTAATAAAGCAACCAATCTAGGAGTGTGTTGCTGTTTTACAACAAACGGAGCGATGGATTGACGTTTGTTTGCTGTGATGATGTACACCGTTAAAATGTGCGACAACAATCAGCACACGGCGCGTTACTCGTTAAAAAGCGGCGATAAAACTATTTGTTAGGTATAATTAAGCAGTTATAACGTGAGCGTTACTATATTGCAGTTAGGTTAATTGAAACATGGCAGCAGCAAAAAAGAAAAAGGTAAAAGATAATGCCATTATATGAATATCGTTGTGATGCCTGCGGGCATGAGTTTGAAGCATTACAAAAAATGAGCGATGAGCCTTTGATTCATTGCCCTGCTTGTGATGACGCGACATTAAGAAAACTGGTGTCGGCAGCTGGGTTTAGGCTGAAAGGGGATGGCTGGTATGAAACAGATTTTAAAAGTGGTAAAAAGCGGAACTTAGCAGAAAGTGGCAATGGTTCGTCAAAATCGTCCGAGCAGTCTTCTTAAACATGGTTCAACTATGGAATCATAGCTTGCCGAGTCGCTGTCATGCGTAAGTATGTCATAGCTGGTCTACTGGTCTGGATGCCATTAGGTATTACCTTTTTGGTGATACGTGCGATCGTCGGCTTATTAGATCGGACATTATTACTATTACCGAAGATGTATCAGCCCGATGTGTTGTTAGGTGTCCATATTCCCGGTTTGGGTGTCGTATTAGCGGCGATATTGGTATTGGCAACGGGTATGATCGTCGCCAATTTCCTAGGTAAGCGAATAATCGTAGCTTGGGAACATTTTTTAGCTCGGATTCCTTTGGTTCGCTCTTTATATGCGGGCATTAAACAAATTATGGAAGCGGTATTAGCTACCGATGCAAAATCGTTCCGTAAGGTCTTGTTGATAGAGTATCCGCGTAAAGGGGTATGGAGTTTGGCCTTCATGACATCTGAGAGTTTAGGTGAAGTGCAAGCGAAAACAAGTGACGATGTCATTAGTGTGTTTATTCCAACGACACCGAATCCAACATCTGGCTTTGTTATTATGGTGCCAAGAAAAGACGTGATAGAGCTTGATATGGCTGTTGAAGATGGTCTTAAGATGATTATTTCTTTGGGCGTAGCAGTGCCGCCTTGGCAAAAAACGGCATTAATGGGTGAGCAGGCTGAGTCGTGAGCCATCAGCGTCATCACGTTAAGGCTCACGTCACCTAACAAAAAAAATTAAAGTAATATTAAAGATATGTTTTGGTGCTGCTTTCAGCAGCATTGAATGGGATTAATTTAAGATAAATTAGGAAAGATCATGCGTAGCCATTATTGCGGCGATGTTAACGAAACACTAGAAGGCCAAACAGTCACAGTTGCGGGTTGGATGCACCGCCGTCGCGATCATGGTGGCGTTATTTTCATTGATTTAAGAGATCGTGAAGGTTTAGTACAAGTGGTTTGTAACCCAGAAGATGCAGACAGTTTTGCGGTTGCAGAGCGCGTACGTAGTGAATATGTTCTACAAATCGAAGGCCAAGTGCAACTTCGCCCTGCGGGTAGCGATAATGAAGATTTAAGAAGCGGTAAAATTGAAATTATCGCTAAAAAGTTAGAGATATTAAATAGTTCCGAAACACCGCCATTCCCACTCAATGAGCAAGCCGAAGTCAGTGAGGATGTCCGTTTACGTCATCGTTACATTGATTTACGTCGCCCTGAGATGCTACAAAAATTACGTTTTCGGTCACAAATTACGAGCCGTTTACGTAGCTTTTTAGATGACAATGGTTTTTTGGATATTGAAACGCCTATTTTAACGAAAGCAACACCAGAAGGTGCCCGTGATTACTTAGTACCAAGCCGGACCCATGAAGGCAGTTTCTTCGCACTACCACAATCCCCACAATTGTTTAAGCAATTGTTAATGGTGTCAGGCATGGATCGCTATTACCAAGTGGTTCGTTGTTTCCGTGACGAAGATTTGCGGGCAGATAGGCAACCGGAATTTACCCAACTTGATATTGAGACTTCTTTTGTAGAAGAAGAGGATTTGATGTCGATGATGGAAGAGATGATTCGGGATTTATTCGATAAAGTGTTAAATACCAGTCTACCAAACCCATTTCCACGCATGACTTATCAAGATGCAATGACCCGGTTTGGCAGTGATAAGCCGGATCTGCGGATTGCGCTTGAACTGGTTGATGTCAATGATCTTATGAAGACTGTCGATTTCAAAGTGTTCTCGGGACCGGCAAATGATGATAAAGGCCGTGTCGCTGCCTTAAAAGTACCCAATGGCGCCTCATTAAGCCGTAAAGAGATCGATGACTACACTAAGTATGTCAGTATTTATGGGGCGAAAGGGCTCGCATATATTAAAGTTAACGATATTGATGCTGGAATTGAGGGGTTACAATCTCCAATATTGAAGTTTCTACCAGATGATGTGGTGATGTCTATCATGCAAAGAACAAAAGCCAAGACTGGTGATCTTGTGTTCTTTGGAGCCGATAAGGCCAATATCGTGAACGAAGCCTTGGGTGCATTGAGGGTGAAGTTGGGCCACGATCTTGGTTTGGTATCGAGTGATTGGAAACCGCTCTGGGTGGTAGCTTTCCCAATGTTTGAATGGGATGAGAAGTCTGATCGTTGGACGGCTTTACATCATCCATTCACCGCGCCACGAGAAGCAGATTTGGAACGTCTGGATACTAATCCAGGTGAATGCTTATCACGCGCTTATGACATGGTATTAAATGGGACTGAATTGGGCGGTGGTTCGATGCGTATTCACCGAGCCAATGTGCAAAGTAAAGTCTTTGAATTATTAGGTATTAGTGCAGCCGAAGCGGATGATAAATTCGGCTTTTTACTCGAAGCGCTAAAATATGGTTGTCCACCACATGGTGGCTTGGCATTTGGTCTCGACCGTCTCGCCATGTTAATGACGGGCTCATCTTCTATTCGCGATGTGATGGCCTTTCCAAAAACACAGTCAGCTAGCTGTCTTTTAACGAATGCACCGAGTGCCGTTGATGAAAAGCAATTAAAAGAATTGAATATTCGTCTGCGAAAAGTGCCAACTGTGTTGGACGGGACAACTAACTAACGCAAACGATGAAATAGTCTGAAGGTGAAAATATGAGTAAATCGACAACGAATACGCCAGCGGAACGGCGCTATGAAATACATCGATCAGATCTACCTTTGAGTTGTCCTACGGCCTCCATGTCTGCATGGGATGCGCATCCACGCGTTTTTTTGGATATCGAACGAACCGGTGAGGTTTTGTGTCCATATTGTGGTGCGGTCTATGTATTGATAGATGACAAAGCGTAGCCCAAGTTGAGATGAACAATCTGCATGTCGCGGTGGCCGTGATTATGAATGCGCAACACGAAGTATTAATTGCGTTGCGTCAATCTCATCAAGATCTAGGCGGCTTATGGGAATTTCCTGGCGGTAAAGTGGAACAAGGTGAGACAACGCAAGATGCCTTGAGACGTGAAGTGCAAGAAGAGCTTGCACTCACCGTGATAACGGCGATGCCGCTGTTAAAGGTGGCGCACGACTATGGCGAAAAGTCTGTCTTGTTAGATGTCTGGTATGTCAGCGACTATGCCGGACAAGCACAAGGTGCAGAAGGACAAAAAATACGTTGGTGTGCAAGGCATGATTTAGGAAAAGTTAATTTTCCAGACGCCAACAAGACGATCATTGATGCGATCAACGCATTGGCTATTTAATATGACCATGAAGATTTTAAGGGTAAAACAAGCATGAGTTTAGCTGAAAAAGTGCCTCAAGCATTGCAAGCAAAAATCGATAAGATTATTGATAATGTGACCCCTTCGCCTTGGTTGAACCAGGTGGAAAAAGCAGACTATATTGCCAAGATAAAGGCGTTATTAATTGAAAAAAATGCTGTTTTAATTGCACATTATTATGTTGATGATGATATTCAAGCCTTGGCCGAGACAACGGGCGGCTACGTATCGGATTCTCTTGATATGGCGAACTTTGGGGCTCAGCACAAAGCTGAGAAGCTCGTTGTTTGCGGCGTTCGTTTTATGGGCGAAACAGCTAAAATATTGAGTCCTGAAAAGACAGTGATCATGCCAACATTAGAGGCTGAGTGTTCTTTAGATTTAGGCTGCCCCATCGATGAATTCAGTGCTTTTTGTGATCAATACCCCGATCATGAAGTGGTGGTGTATGCCAATACCAGTGTTGAAGTGAAAGCGCGTGCGGATTGGATCGTGACCTCAAGTAATGCCATTCAAATCATTGAACATTTAATGGCCGAAGGCAAAAAGATCATTTGGGGCCCAGACCGTCATTTGGGACAATATATTAACAATCAAACGGGTGCAAACATGGTACTCTGGCAGGGCTATTGTGTTGTGCATGATGAGTTCAAGTTAAATGAACTTGAGCTCTTAATGGCACAATATCCCGACGCCGAAGTCTTGGTGCATCCAGAATCACCCGAAGGGGTAATTGCAAAAGCAGACTTTGTCGGCTCAACGAAGCAAATCATTGCGGCTGGACAGCGCTCCGAAGCGAAGACATTGATTATTGCGACCGATCACGGGCTGTTTTATAAAATGAGCCAAGTGGTGCCGGATAAGCGTTTGATTCCGGCGCCGACGGGAGATAAGAGCGCGACGTGTAAAAGTTGTGCCCATTGTCCGTGGATGGCGATGAATACGTTAATTAACCTCTATGAAGCGCTTCGTGATGAAAGTAGTGTCATTGAGGTCAATGAAGCGGTCAGACAAAAAGCCTTAATCCCTCTAAATAGAATGCTGACATTTTCCCATCAGCAAGGCATTCTAACAGCGGGTGATGCTTAATTTAGTGATATTCCGAATAGTCGTCTAAGTCATCGGGGTTATTACTGGGTGAAGTGTGGCCTACAATTTTATGATTGCCCTCAGCCCAGTCACCCAAATCAATTAATTTACAACGTTCGCTACAGAAAGGTTTCCACTTGGCCTGAGCATTCCAAGTGACCGGTTTATGGCATTGTGGACAGTTGACGGTTGTAACCATTGTAGCTGGAGTGATTACATTAAACAGCAGCTAAGAGCGAAGTGGATATCTTCACTGGCCTGCTGTGCTCGGTTATTGATGTTAAAGTGCATAAAACGCACAGTAAATCGGTGTTTACCACCACTTATTTCGGGATAATAAGTGAGCTGCCTTGGGATTTGGATGCGAATTAATTGGATAGCTTGCTGACTGTCTAAGGTATGTTGATAAAACCCTGAAACAGCGGAGGCCGGACTAAAGTGGGTGCTGTCGCGAATCAACCTCAAGGTGGTTTTAATGGCTGCATTCACATTAGAAAATTGCTCAAACCATGTTAAGAGCTGTTGTTGTCTGACCTCGTTGTCTGTGTGTTGTAACCAGAAGTGGTAACTCGGCAAATCAAAATCACACGTGCCGCCAGGGATACTAGACCGTTGACGGATACTATACAAGAAATCGTTATCACGTAATGGCTGGCCAATCGCTGATTTGTTGAGATGCAGACTATCTAATACCTGATCTAATTCTGATAATAAGGCTTCAAGCGCTCTACTATCAACACCGGGGCTATTTTCCAGTGCCGATAACGCAGTAATCAGGCGTTCTAATTCTTTAATAATTTCAGATTTGAGGTCACTACGTTCGAAGACCGAAAGAATATTGATCAAGTTATCAATGGCATCTCTATTATGTTGTTCACTATTACCCCGCATAGCATTCTCTACACGCGAGAATAGGAATTCAAGCCTGAGAAAAGTGCGTATTCGCTCGTTGAGCGGTTGTTCGTAGATAATATGGTCAGTCACAGTGTTTAAATAAGTAGATGTATTTGCAAATTGTCTATTCTCCATGACAATGTACTGGCTGGCAACCATCTGATGTGGAATTAGCTAAGCGAAGGTATTTTTCATGAAGTTGTAACACTCTATCTTTGAGGTGTTGAATATTAGAATCATTTATGATGACGTCTGATGCCATCGCTAAACGCTGAGCTTTGCTCGCTTGTTGATTGATGATACTTTCAGCTAATGTCAAAGACATGCCCTCGCGTTCGCACAAACGCTGTAGTTGATTTTGTTTGGACAGATCGATAACCAGTGTACGATCAACACGATGGGTCATTTTAGTCTCAATGAGTAAGGGGACAACCAATAAGCAATAGGGCGATTGCGCATGGTCACTTTGTGTGATTAATTGTTGTCGAATAGGCGGGTGTAAAATAGCTTCCAACTGGCGTTTAGCAAGCGAGTCTGAGAAAATCAATTGGCGTAGTTTAGCGCGATCAAGTTGCCGATCAGCTTGCAAGAAAGTGCTGCCGAAAGCTTTGATAATCTCAAGATAGCAAGGCGCATCAACTTGGACCAAAGCGCGCGCAATTTGATCCGCATCAATCACCGTGATACCGCGTTGCGCGAATAAGTGGCTCACCGTGGATTTGCCACTCGCGATGCCGCCTGTTAGTCCTATTTTCAACATACTCTTATGCCAAGCCTGCCCAGTTGAGATAAGCCATTTGAATCGGATCTCCCCAAATCAATGCAATCCAGCCTGCCAGGGCTAAATAAGGGCCGAATGGAATAGGGATATCACGTTCGTGGCGACGAATAAGCACAAGGCTGATACCAACAACTGCACCGACTAAAGACGACAATAAAATAATAGCCGGTAATGACGACCAACCCAGCCATGCGCCTAAGGCGGCCAATAATTTGAAATCACCATAGCCCATACCTTCCTTACCCGTGGTGACTTTAAAGAGCTGATAGACGATCCAAAGCGATAAATAGCCCGCCAAGGCACCGATAACACTGGTTTCTAGAGTGGTAAATTGCTCAAATAAGTTAAAGCTGATGCCAAGCCATAATAAAGGCAAAGTAATAGAGTCAGGTAATAATTGGTGATCAACGTCGATAAAGGTCAGCGTGACGAGAGACCAAGTTAGTAGCAAAGCACCGACACACGGCCAGCCAAAGCCAAAGTGATAAGCCACAATGCCAGAGAGTAGCCCTGTTAGGGCTTCAACAAGAGGATAACGTATGGATATAGGGGTTTTACAAGCGCGGCATTTCCCACCAAGGAACAGATAACTCAGCACGGGAATGTTTTCGAGCGCACTAATGGCATGTTGGCATTGCGGACAGGCCGAGCGGGGTTTACTTAATGTCAGCGTGGGTAATACAGCACTGTCTCGACCATTGAGCTCATTGCATTGTGAACGCCAGTCGCGCTCCATCATGAGTGGCAGTCGATAAATCACGACATTTAAAAAACTACCAACCAATAAGCCCAGTACGATAGTCATACTGACAAAAATAGGATCGGAAGATTGTAAGAGTTCTATAACAGACATCATTATCCATAAAGCGTGCCGAGTGAAGCGTTATCAGACGTATTTGTGGTATATAACTGACCAGCAGTGCCGATAACCGCGTCGTCGATAATTAAACCACGGCACCCATTTTGAAAATAGGCAGATACATAGCAATGACCAATGTACCGATAAGGCCGCCTAGGATAACCATAATCATTGGTTCCATTAATGCGGTCATATTATCAACAGCATCATCAACCTCTGCTTCATAAAAATCAGCGACTTTGGCTAACATTGAGTCTAAAGCCCCGGATTCTTCACCTATCGCGACCATTTGCACGGGCATATTAGGAAATAGTTCGCTGCTTCGCATCGCGACATTTAATTGGGTACCTGTTGCCACATCGTCACGCATGATCAAAGTGGCTTCACTAAATACGATATTACCAGTTGCACCAGCAACAGAAACCATCGCTTCAACCATCGGGACCCCAGCTTTGAACATGGTAGAAAATGTACGGGCAAAACGGGCAATAGCCCCTTTTTCAATCACGATGCCAATAACAGGAATTTTAAGCAGTAGACGGTCTAAGAAATGTTGTACTTTTCGAGACCGCTTTTTAGCCTGCATAATACCAACGACGATAGCGATAATAGTGCCGAAAATAAGCCACCATTTTTCTTGGAAGACTTCTGATACCGTAATCACAAACTTGGTTAGTGCCGGCAAATCAGCACCAAAACCAGTGAAGAGTGCTTCAAATTGTGGAATAACAAAAATCATTAATATCGCGGTGACAACAAAGGCCACAACCAAAATTGACGCGGGATAAACCATCGCTTTTTTAATTTTTGCTTTTAATGCCTCGGTTTTTTCCTTATATATGGCAATTTCATGGAGCAAGGATTCTAAGGTACCCGACTGTTCCCCTGCATTGACGAGGCTGACATAAAGATCGTCAAAATGGTGTGGAAACTTTGCTAGGGACTCGGTCAAGCTTGTGCCAGATTCGACATCAGCCTTAATAGATAAAATCATCTCCTGCATACTGGCATTTTCATGACCTTCGCCAATAATTTGCATAGATTGCATTAGCGGTACACCAGATGACATCATCGTCGCGAGCATTCGGCTGAATACAGCAATGTCGGCGGGTTTAATTGCCGGTTTTCTGGGGGAAAATAGATCTTTTGGTTTTTTCTTAACCTTAATCGGGGTGATGCCTTGACGGCGAAGATCAGCTTTAACGGCGTTCAAAGTGGTGCCTGATTGTTCACCTTTCAGACGTCGACCTTGTTTGTTAGTCCCTTGCCATTGAAACATCGGATCAACTTGTGGTTTGATTGCTTTAGTTGCTTGCGCCACACATTACTCCTTGATTACACGGTTAATTTCTTCGAGGCTGGTTAAGCCCGCAGCTACTTTCTTGAGGCCTGATGCCCGTAGATCGGCAATCCCTTCTTTCTTAGCTTGATCAGCTAATTGCATCGAATTACCTCCTTCCATAATAATTCGGCCCATCGCTTCGGAAACGGGCATGACTTGGTAAACCCCTAAACGGCCTTTATAGCCTTCTGTGCAATTATCGCAACCCACGGCCTTAAAAACTGTGACACCTTCCTCAATCTGTTGTGGGGTAAAGCCCTCATTTTCTAAGGTTTCACGCGGGATGTCTTCTGGAGCTTTACAGTTATTACATAGCCTTCTTGCAAGGCGTTGGGCAATAATCAAGGTGACTGCGGAAGCGATATTGAATGGCGGAACACCCATATTCATCAGGCGTGTTAAGGTTTGCGGAGCATCATTAGTGTGCAATGTGGACAGCACCATATGGCCTGTTTGGGCTGCTTTAATCGCAATTTCTGCTGTTTCTAAATCACGAATCTCACCGACCATAATCACATCAGGATCTTGTCGTAAGAAGGCGCGTAGCGCATCGGAAAAATTTAATCCAACAGCGGGGTTTACATTGACCTGGTTAATACCAGCGAGGCTAATTTCAGCAGGATCTTCAGCGGTGGAAATATTACGGTCATCGGTGTTGAGAATATTTAAAGCGGTATAGAGCGAGACGGTTTTACCACTCCCAGTCGGGCCTGTGACCAAGATCATGCCATAGGGGTTATGCATGGTTTGGAGGAAAATCTCTTTTTGCTCAGGTTCATAGCCCAATGCATCAATACCTAATTGTGCGCTGGTCGGGTCAAGGATACGTAATACGATTTTCTCGCCGAACAAGGTTGGACATGTGTTCACCCTGAAATCAATGGCTTTGGTTTTGGATAATTTAAGCCGCATTCGACCATCTTGCGGGACACGACGTTCAGCAATATTTAAGCGAGATAATACTTTCAAGCGGGCAGAAATTCGGCCTGCTAAGGCGACGGGCGCGGTTTTATTTTCATGCAAGATTCCGTCAATTCGTGTTCTGACGCGGTATTTTTTCTCGTAAGGTTCAAAGTGAATATCAGAAGCGCCAGCTTTGATGGCTGATGTGAGGATACCATTGATAAAGCGTACGACTGGTGTGTCATCAATATTGACATCGGCATCATCTTCTTTAATGACTTCATCGCTGCCTAAATCAATATCATCTAAGTCAGCATCGCCAAAGTCATCAAGTTGCTCTTCGCTTTTATCAAGGGCTTTTTCGATAGCAGCGGTTAGCTGTTGCTCTTCAACCAAGACCGGGTAAGTATTGAAACCGGTATTAAACTGGAATTCATCTAAACCTTGTAGGTTTGTCGGATCGGATACGGCGACATACAGACGCTTGCCGCGTTGATATAAAGGTAAAGCATTGTGTTGTCGAATGAGCTTTTCTTGGATCAGTTTGGTCGCCGACAGTTCCAAGTTCATGGTGTTTATATTGAAGAGTGGGACACCAAACTCCTGCGAAGCAATCGCAGCGACGCTTTGGCTGGAAACAATCTTATGGGCAACAAGGTAACTGACAAAGGCCAAGTTAGCTTTTTTAGCGGCTAATTGAGCTGTTTCGGCTTCTTCTTCAGACAGTAAACCATCATTAATAAGTCGTTGGGCCAAGCCACTCAGTTTAATAGATGTTGCATATGCCATTATTCGGTAGCCACCTTGCAGAAGCGAAATTTACAAAATCAAAGGGTTATAGTATTAAAGTTAAAGCAGAATTTCTAGTATGTCTATGAATGGCGTCTCAAACCATTAATCGCTATACTGCTCTGCGAATTACTTATAGGAACAAAACGAATGCAAAAACTCAATTATTGCGCACGGTTAGTCACCATTATATGCCTATTTAGCTTGATGGGTGCTTGTGGGCAAAAAGGTGATTTATATTTGCCGGAGAATACGGTTGTTGATGGCGGTGACAGGGTAAATTAAGCATGGATTATTTCGATTACCGAGCAGATGAATTGTTTGCTGAAGATGTCGCCTTATCTGAGGTTGCCAATCAGTTTGGTACGCCAAGCTATGTCTATTCAAGAGCTACGATCGAGCGTCATTGGCGCGCTTTTGATGAGGCATTTTCTGCCATGCCGCACTGTATATGCTATGCCGTTAAAGCGAACTCTAATCTTGCTGTGCTCAATGTCTTAGCGCGTCTCGGTTCTGGATTCGATATTGTCTCAGGGGGAGAATTAGCACGCGTGCTTGCCGCGGGTGGACGGGCAGATAAAATCGTCTTTTCTGGTGTGGGCAAAACGGTCATTGAAATCAATGATGCGATAGAAAAAGGCATTCGCTGTTTTAATGTCGAGTCTGTGGCGGAATTGATACGCATTAATGATGTGGCGACATTACATAACTGCCAAGCGCCAATTTCTATTCGTGTTAATCCCGATGTTGATGCGCAAACACATCCTTATATTTCAACTGGGCTGAAAGAAAATAAATTCGGCATTGCGATTGAAGAAGCGGAAGCGATTTACCTGCAAGCGCAACAAATGGCCCATATTGATATTAAGGGGGTTGATTGTCATATCGGCTCACAACTCACGTCGGTGACGCCGTTTGTTGATGCATTACAGCGAGTGTTAGCCTTGGTCGATAGGTTAGCCGATGTCGGCATTCAGCTCAGTCATTTGGATATTGGAGGCGGTTTGGGTATCACTTATCAAAATGAGACACCGCCTAGCCCAGCGGAGTATGCCGCCGCACTGAAAACGTTGCTGGTGGGTAGAGACTTAGAGATCTTATTAGAACCTGGTAGGGCAATTGTCGGTAATGCTGGCGTGTTATTGACGCGAGTTGAATATTTAAAACCGACAGAAGATCGCCTGTTTGCTATTGTCGATGCGGCGATGAATGACTTATTACGTCCTGCTTTATATCAATCATGGCAAGCTATTCAAGCTGTCAAAATTGATAGTCGCATCGTTTCTCAACAATACGATATCGTGGGGCCGGTATGTGAAACAGGAGATTTCTTGGGCAAAGAACGCGACTTGGCTATCGAGCAGGGTGATTTATTGGCAATCAAATCTGCGGGTGCCTATGGCTTTACCATGAGTTCGAACTATAATTCGCGTCCACGCGTCGCAGAAATTATGGTAGATGGCGAGGCTATGCATTGTATTCGTGAGCGTGAAACTGTGGCCTCGTTATATGCGGGTGAACAGGTATTGCCATAATGATTGAGATGCTGACATTTAGCAAAATGCATGGTTTGGGCAATGACTTCGTCGTCATCGATTGCATCAGTCAAGCGTGTCGCGAGTTAACACTATCGCAACGTCGTTTTATTGCGGATCGCCAAAGAGGTATTGGCTGTGATCAATTGTTATTGGTCGAAACAGCGACCCAAGCGAATGTTGACTTTAAATATCGTATTTTTAATGCCGATGGTGGCGAAGTTAATCAATGTGGCAATGGCGCACGTTGTTTTGCGCGCTATGTTTATCAGAATGGACTGACGGATAAGAAAGAGATTGTTGTTGAAACCGCTTCAGGTATTATCGTTCTGACGGTGAAAAATGACGGAGACATTATTACGGTCAATATGGGGGCGCCGCAGTTTGAGCCCAAACAAGTACCATTCGACGTGTCGCAACAGGCTGAACAATATGACTTAGTGCTGGCCGATGGCCGTACGGTGTCGGTGGGCGTGCTATCGATGGGAAACCCACATGCTGTTATGCTGGTCGAGGATATCAATGCTGCCGATGTGTCGACTTTGGGGCAGATGATTGAAAGCCATGACCAATTTCCAGAGCGTGTTAACGCTGGCTTTATGCAAATCGTCAATCGCGGGGAGGTTAAAGTGCGAGTTTATGAGCGTGGGAGCGGAGAAACCCAAGCCTGTGGTACTGGGGCCTGTGCCGCCGCAGTTGTCGGCATGCAGCGTGGATTATTAGACCAAGATGTAAAAGTTAGTTTAACTGGCGGCGAGCTTGATATAGTGTGGCAAGGACAGCATTCACCGGTATGGATGACGGGATCAGCAACGCATGTATTTGATGGGGAAATCGCATGGGCGACAATATACAACCATTAGCAATAGAAGATGTCATAGCCTATTTAGAAGCCAATCCTGAGTTTTTTTTAGACTATCCAGAAGCCCTAGAAAATCTGGTATTATCTGCCGCGCCGGCTGGGACGATTTCCCTAGCGCAGCGCCAAGCAGCACGCTTACAGACCAAAAATAACCAACTGCAAGAACAACTACTCAGCCTGATCGAGACCGCTCGCCAAAATAATATGTTGCAAGCTAGGGTTCATGAATTGTGTTTAAAACTCATGGATTCACCTAATCTGACGGCACTACTACCCGTGTTGATGACCGAGCTGAAACAACAATTTAATGCCGATGAAATTGCACTTAGGCTGTTTTATCATGATGGTGAACATGCCTTACCTGACAATATGGAAAACATCACGCAATGTCATATTGATGACGTCAGTTTGAATGTTTTTGATAAAGTATTGAGTAAACAAGAACCGGTCTGCGGCCGCCTGTCCAATGCACAAAAAGCGGTGTTATTTGGCGAAGAGAAAGATAAAGTTGCTTCGATCGCTTGTTTACCCATCGGGCACGATCCGTGTTGTGGTTTATTAGCGATTGCCAGCTACGATCAACATCGTTTTGACGCCAATATGGCGACAGATTATCTTGCCTACTTGGGCGAGGTATTGATGCGTCTCTTCAGAATGCATTTCCATAACCACAATGGCCAATGAGTTAATAGCAGAGGTAACAGCCTACTTACTGCATCTAGAGCAGGAGCGGCGCATGTCTAGCCATACTGTGTCAGCCTATCGGCGAGATTTAATGCAATGTCATGTTTTTTTATCTCAACAAGATATTTCGCACTGGTCATCATTGAAACCTAAACAAGTACGCCAATTTATCGCCGACTTAAATCGTGAACAATTATCGGGCCGATCGATTCAACGACACTTGTCGTCATTACGGAGTTTTTTTCGCTACTTGATGCGAGAAGGTAAAGTCTCCAGTAACCCCGCCCAAGCTGTGCAAGCCCCAAAAGCCGAAAAACGCCTACCCGCAACGCTCGACGTCGACCAAGTGAGCGGCCTGTTAGACTATATTGAGCAAGATACCTTCATCGGGTGTCGAGATCGGGCCATGATGGAGTTGTTTTATTCATCGGGGCTGCGGCTGGCAGAATTGGCGCAGCTAGATTGTCGAGACCTCGATTTTGCCGATCAGCTTGTTTATGTCACCGGTAAAGGCAATAAACAAAGAGTCGTCCCCATTGGTGGTCAAGCTTTAAAAGCCCTTCAGCTTTGGTTGGCGTGCCGAGATGAGCTTGGGTTTTTTGACCAAACCGCATTATTTATCAGTAAACGAGGTGGGCGGTTAGGCGTCAGATCCATTCAGAAGCGGCTACATTTTTGGGGTAAGAAGCAAGGCATTTCAGATCATGTTCACCCGCACCGGCTCAGGCATGCGTTTGCATCTCATATGCTTGAATCCAGTGGTGATTTACGTGCCGTACAAGAATTACTGGGTCATGCGGATATCTCGACAACGCAGGTCTATACCCATGTTGATTTCCAACACCTAGCCAAGGTTTATGATGCTGCGCATCCTAGGGCAAAGAATAAATAGACGGATTCATTAGTGTGCGACTTCCCAGTTTAACCCGGTACCCATTCCCACTTCCAAAGGCACAGACAATTCAGCGGCATCGACCATGAATTTTTCGATTGTTTTTTGCGCTTCATCGAGTTGCTTTGTGGGTACTTCAAACACCAATTCATCATGGACTTGCATAATCATCCGGATATCGGTCGCTTTGCTATCTAGCCAACGTTGAATCGTAATCATTGCACACTTGATAATATCTGCTGCCGTGCCTTGCATTGGGGCATTAATCGCTGTTCTCTCCGCATATTGGCGACGCATACCATTGCTTGCATTAATTTCGGGTAAATATAAACGGCGACCAAATAAGGTTTCAACATAGCCATCAAGCTTGGCTTGATCGCGGGTGTTATTCATATACGTTTTCACGCCGGGGTAGCGTTCAAAATAGGTATTTATATACTCTGCGGCTTGACCGCGCTCAATGCCCAATTGTTTAGACAAGCCATGCGCAGACATGCCATAAATTAAGCCAAAATTAATGGCTTTGGCACTGCGCCGTTGATCATTGGTCACAGCATCCAGATTGACACCGAAAATTTCCGCCGCGGTATGACGGTGAATGTCTTCGCCCGCGGCAAAGGCGTTTAATAGCCCGGCATCTTGGGATAGATGCGCCATGATCCGGAGCTCAATTTGGGAATAATCCGCGGCCAGAATGGTGTAACCGTCGGGTGCGACAAACGCTTCACGGATTTTACGACCCTCTTCGCTGCGAATCGGAATATTTTGTAAGTTAGGGTCTGAAGAGGATAAACGTCCGGTTGCAGTGACCGCTTGATGATAAGACGTGTGGACTCGACCAGTCGACTTATTCACCTGCTCGGGTAGGCGATCGGTATAGGTCGATTTCAGTTTACTCATGCTTCGATATGCCATGATGACCTGCGGTAATTCATAGCCTTCATCGGCTAAATCTTGCAACACCGATTCGGCGGTAGAAGGTTGACCTTTAGGGGTTTTCTTTAAGATCGGAAGTGCGAGTTTCTCATACAAGATGGTGCCGAGCTGTTTTGGCGAGCCGAGGTTAAATTCTTCTTCGGCTATTGCCCAAGCTTGTTGTTCGAGGTTATCAATTTTTGTTGCTAACGCATCACTTTGTTGTTGTAGCATCCAAATATCAATATTGACGCCATTACGCTCTAAGGTGTTGATGACAGGTAATAAAGGCATCTCCAAATTACGATACACCGATAATAAACTGGGTATGGCTTCTAATTGTGGCCATAGCGTTTGGTGCAGTTGTAATGTGATGTCGGCATCTTCGGCGGCATAGGGTGCGGCTTGTTCGATGTCAATGTCATTAAATGTCAGTTGTTTTTTGCCTTTACCAGCAATATCTTCAAAGTGAATGGTGGTGCGCCCAAGGTGTTTTTCAGCTAAGGAATCCATATCGTGACGGCTGGCGGTGCTGTCAAGCACATAAGACTCTAGCATCGTATCGTGTTCAATACCTTGTAAGTCGATGTCATGATTTAATAGGACATGACGGTCATACTTTAGGTTTTGGCCCACTTTGGCTTGCTTTGGATCTTCTAACAGCGGTTTGAATAAGGCCATGACATGGTCAAAATCTAATTGTGCGGGTGCACCAATATAGTCGTGCTTAAGTGGAAGATAGGCCGCTGTACCGGCTTTGATGGCGAAAGATAAGCCGACAATGCGGGCATTGAGATAATTCAGACTGGTGGTTTCAGTATCAAAGGCGAAGAGGGGAGCGGCTTTTAACGCTTTGAGCCAATATTGTAAGCGCTCTTCGGTCAAAATCGTTTCGTAGTTTTTTTCAGCAACGGTCGAGTCGTGTGCTTGCACTGTTGGTGTCGCCGCCTCTATGGTTGCGGCATTGCCTTGCCGGACTAATTCAGCAGTCCATGTTTTGAATTCCATTTGTTGGAATAAATCTAACAGGACGTCGTGCTGGACACCCTGTGTGACAAGGCTGACTGGAGTGTCACCATTCAAATCAACATCTAACTTAATGGTGGCGAGCTCGTAAGACAGGGGTAAGTCAGGTAGCGCTGCGCGCAATTTTTCACCGAGTTTGCCTTTGACGTCATCTGCATGCGCAATGACGCCTTCCAAGCTGTCATATTGTTGCAAGAGTTTGGTCGCAGTTTTGGGGCCGACACTTGGCACCCCTGGAATATTATCGACTTTATCGCCCATCAAGGCTAAGTAATCAATAATGCGGTTGGGGGCAATGCCATATTTATCATAGACTGCAGCCACATCGATCAGGGTATTGCTCATGGTGTTGATCAAGGTGACGTGCTCATTGACCAATTGCGCCATATCTTTGTCACCGGTCGAGATGACGGTCTCAATACCTTGCTCGGTGGCTTGTTGGGCCAAGGTGCCGATGACATCATCGGCTTCAACACCATCAACCATCAATAACGGTAAGCCCATCGCTTTGACAATGGCGTGTATCGGTTCAATTTGCGCGCGCAAGTCATCCGGCATCGGTGGGCGGTTGGCTTTATAGTCTGGAAATAAATCATCACGAAAGGTTTTGCCTTTAGCATCAAACACCACGGCAATATGACTGGGGTCATAATCACGCAATAACTTACGTAACATATTAATCACGCCATACGTTGTTCCGGTGGCTAATCCTTGACTATTGGTTAGCTCCGGCATCGCATGGTAGGCGCGATAAAGATACGATGAACCATCAACAAGGATAAAAGGACTAGATTGCGTCATAGGGTAATGTCTTGAATGTCAGTGAGTATGAATAGGGTTTGCTTTAATCATCGTAATGGAAATGCTATCTTTATACGAAATAATATTGGAGCAATACTATGTTTAACAAGTCCGCTATTGTATGCGCAGTTGCGTTATTAATGTCGACGAATGTCTGGGCTGAGCCGGATTACATGAAATCACCTGTGATTCCAGAGCCTTTAAGAGACGGTGAAAGCATTGAGCCTGAGATCAATATTATTCAGAAACAAGACCGCACGATTCAAGAATATCGCATGCACGGTAAGTTATATATGATTAAAGTGACTCCTAATGTTGGCTTACCTTATTATTTAATGGACACCGATGGTGACGGGGCTTTAGAAACCAAACAACACGAACTCGACTCTGGCTTATTGATCCCAAGTTGGATCTTGTTTCAATGGTAAAAATCTAAGACGCTAATCCCTTATGTCAGTTTATACAGAAGTCAGGCGCACTGATTTAGTCGCGTTTTTAAGTGAGTATGCCGTGGGTGAGTTATTGTCTTACGAAGGCATCAGTGACGGTATTGAAAACACCAATTATTTTGTCACAACCACGCAAAGTCAATTTGTATTGACCTTATTTGAGCAGCATGAATTCGAAGAGATGGGCTATTTCCTCGATGTCATGACCTTCTTCTTTCAGCATAATATTCCCTCTGCGCATCCGGAAGCGGATAAGCAAGGCAATTACCTTAAAACGCTGTCTGGTAAACCCGCCGCGTTAGTCGCGCGCTTGAGTGGCCGTAATGTCAGTGGCATTGCCACTGTGGCACAATGTCAGGCTATCGGCGGAGTCTTGGGGCGAATGCATGTCGCGGGTCAACAATTTCAACAGCGACAGGTGACCCAGCGCGGCGCACTATGGCGTCAAGAAAAAGCACAAAAGTTACTTCCGTTACTAGACGATGCTTCGGCAAAATTAATGCGTGAGGAGTTAGCGTTCCAGGCTAATTACGCAACATTGGACTTACCTTTTGGCCTGACCCATTCTGATTTATTCCGAGATAACGCGTTATTTGACGGCGATGAGTTAACAGGCATCATCGATTTTTATTATGCCTGTGACGAATACCTACTGTATGACCTTGCCGTGACGGTCAACGATTGGTGTATAGACGAAACAGGGGTGTTGGATAACGCGCGTTATCAAGCCTTGATGTTGGCTTATACACAGCAACGGACCTTATCGCCTAGCGAAACGACACATTGGAATTTAGTCTTGCGTGCGGCTGCGATGCGTTTCTGGTTATCTCGCCTGCAAGATAAGCATTTTCCACGCGAAGGTGAATTGACCCAAGTGAAAGATCCCAATGCCTTTTTAATGATATTACGTCAGCATCGAGAACAGCCTTTGCTTGTTTCAGCAGCCTAAACGATGCGGGTATTAATCATCAAACTCACCTCAATGGGTGATCTTATGCATGCCTTACCTGCGTTGACAGATGCCGCACAGGCAATCCCCGGGATTGAGTTTGATTGGGTAGCCGATAAAACGTTTTCAGAAGTGCCACTTTGGCATCCTGCTGTTCACCGCGTCATCACAACGGCGCATCGGCAATGGAAAAAAAACGTGATTCAATCTTGGCGTGATGGCTTGTTTAGTGAGTTTAATCGGCAATTAAACCAGCACGATTACGATCTAGTCATCGATCTTCAAAATAATATGAAAAGCGCCACGGTATCTTGGTTTTACAAAGGCGATGTTCACGGCTTGGATAAAGGCTATTGCCGAGAGAAGTTTGCTTATAAAGCCTATAAACACCGTTATGCTATTCCAGCGAATCAACACGCAATAGATAGAATGAGGCAAATTTTATCGCAAACGCTATCTTACCCCTTGCCCGATACTGCCCCTGACTATGGCATTGACTTTACGCAATATGACTTACCGATATTAGACTTTGACTTACCTGAAAAATATTTAATCTTTGTCCATAATGCCAGCTGGTTAAGCAAGCTTTGGCCGCTCGCATCTTGGCAAGGCTTAGTGAATAAAGCGGTTGAACAAGGTTATTCGGTATTATTGCCTTGCGGTAATGATGAAGAATATCAACGCGCGCAACAGATAGCCGCTGTTAGTGAATACGCTTATGCCTTACCCCGACTCTCACTGAATGAGGTGGCGGCGTTAACACACCGTGCCCAAGGGGCGATGTGTAGCGACACCGGCTTGGCTCACCTTGCCGCTGTGGCGGGGATCCCTACACAAACGTTGTATGGTGCAACCGATACACATCTCATTGGCACGGTCGGGAAAAATCAACACCATATTGTGAGTGATCTCATCTGTGCGCCTTGTTATAAGCGATCCTGCCCAAGACCGGAAGCGGTCAAGGGAGCCCCGGTTTGTATGGACCAGATATCAGTCGATATGGCTTGGCATAGACTCGCCGAGATTTTACCCGCACAATAAACTTTTTCAACTTTCTTATCATGTCCCGTCAGTGAGTAAACCAACCTTTATGAAAACGACTTTTCCGAATTTACAAGGTAAACAAGTACTGGTCATTGGCGACTTGATGTTAGACAGCTTTTATCATGGTAAAGCCAACCGTATTTCACCCGAAGCCCCGGTGCCAGTGGTGAATGTGGAGCGTGTCGAAGAATTGCCAGGTGGCGCTGCTAATGTTGCAATGAATATCGCTTCCTTGGGGGCACGTTGCAAGATTAGCGGTATTACAGGGCAAGACCATGCTGCAGAGATACTGCAGCAACGGCTTAATTCGGTTGGGGTTGATTGCGTATTTCATCGCTCGTCGACAACCGAAACTATCATCAAGCGACGTGTGATTAGTAATCATCAACAACTGCTGAGAATGGACTTTGAAACCCCATTTGAAACCGATGAGTGGCAAGCGTTAAAACCGATAGTCGATGTGGTGATGGCGGAGACAGCAGTTATGGTGCTGTCCGATTACAATAAAGGCACGCTAGCGGAACCACAATATTGGATTCAATTAGCCAAACAATACGGCATTCCGGTGTTGGTTGATCCGAAAGGCGATGATTTTACCAAATATCAAGGTGCAGACTTAATCACCCCGAATATGACGGAATTCGAAGCCATTGTCGGCAAGATCACGTCAGAACAAGACCTAATAGACAAAGCGCAACAGCTGATTGCTAAGCTCGATATTGGTGCGTTATTGATCACGCGTAGCGAACACGGCATGTCGTTGATTCGTCCGAATCAAGTAGCGTTCCACCTACCCGCCATAGCCAAGGAAGTATCTGATGTTACTGGTGCCGGGGATACGGTGATTTCGGCACTGGCGACAGTGTTGGCTGCGGGTGAAGATATTGAAACGGCAGTGACATTATCCAATGTAGCAGCCAGTATTGTGGTGAGCAAGCTAGGTACGGCGACGGTCAGTGAACCCGAACTGAAAGTGGAATACCAACGACACCAAGGGGACAATAATACCGACCACAGTATCGGTGGTGTTGTCACTGTCGACCAGCTTAAATTGGCTGTACAACAAGCCAAACAACGCGGCGAAAAAGTGGTGTTCACTAATGGTTGCTTTGATATTCTTCATGCAGGGCATGTCAGCTATTTAGCCCAAGCAAGAGCACAAGGTGATCGCCTTGTTTTAGCGATTAACTCTGATGAATCCGTCACTAAACTCAAAGGCCAAGGCCGTCCGATCAATTCCGTCGATCGTCGTCTAGCCGTCTTGGCGGGTTTATCTTCTGTCGATTGGGTGACAAGCTTTGAAGGCGATACGCCAGAAGCCCTATTAATCGAAATCCAGCCCGATGTGTTAGTGAAAGGTGGTGACTACGATAAAACCGGCGTTGTGGGTTGGGAGATTGTTGAAGGGTATGGCGGTGAAGTTCGGGTCATGGGCTTGGTGGAAAATTGTTCGACGACAGCGATTGTGGAAAAAATTGAGCGGGATAAATCTGCCTGAGTTTTAATCATCGCTTTCTGCATTTATGGGTCAATATCTATCAATCGGACATGACTGATCGATATATAAAGCACAAATTGATTTTACTTCCGTCGAGTGAGTATGAGATTGGTTAGATGACATGAAGTTTAAACTTATACCTCAAAGGGATATGGCCGTCGTTGTACCTCTGCTGCAAATTTTAAACCCTAAGATTGAAGAAGCGGTGTTAGTTCAGCGACTATCGGAAATGTGTGAGCAAGGTTATCAATGCGTCGGTGCATATGACAATAAAAAGCTGGTCGCAATTTGCGGTTTATGGATTATTACGAAGTATTATATTGGTAAGCACATAGAACCAGATAACATGATTATAAGCCCTGAGTACAGGTCGAAGGGGCTGGGGAAAGACATGATGAAGTGGGTTTATGAGTATGGTCAGTCTCAGGGATGTGTTGCAAGCGAATTGAATTGCTACCTCACGAATGAGGCAGCAAACAGATTTTGGGCTAATGAAGGCTATGAACGCATCGCCTATCATTATCAGAAACCCCTAAAACCGTAATAATTGATGAACACCGCTTTAGGGTTTTGCGTAAAGCCTCAAGAGGTGATAAAAGCGTAGTAAACAGGTCGTTATCGTTTTCAGACAAGGGATGTTAAATATGAAAAGAGTCGTTATTCTCGCCCTTATAGGCTTTAGTGCGTGGAATTATTATGCCAACAATGTTATTGCTATGCCTAGTTCACCCTCATCGTCTGTGGTGGCTGGCGGCCCCGGTAGTAAAACTGATGAGCCATCGCCACAAGCTAAATTTACCTGCGATGGGCGAGCGCATTGCAGTCAAATGAACTCAAGAACCGAAGCCGTTTTCTTTATCAACCATTGCCCAAATACCAAGATGGACGGTGATCGTGATGGAATCCCTTGTGAAAACGATTCTCGGTTTTGACGTGTCGAAAAAGAGGATAGGTTAATTATTCCGTTTACTCACGCTTAGTTGAAATAACGTCATTAGGCGTGATGGTCACAAATTATCCTAAACATGCTTATTATAAATCACGGGCATCTGTCCTTGCCATTGCTGCCAAAGTTTATCGCTAGTTATTAACTCAGCCATAAAGTGGCCAACATTAATGCGACTCGTCTGACCGGTATCAAAAATAGCACTGCGTGTCGGTGAAGCGTGAAGCTGATACTCCGTCACTTCATTTTCATCAACAAGCCTATCTGGGCGGACAGCAATCCATTCGATGTACTTATGGGTTGGCCCTATTTCAGTCCGTAAAAAGTTAGCAGCTTGTTCATTATCAACATGGGGCGGCAGTAAGAATCGCAGTAAGCCAATCACGCAATGTTGTGCTAATGAAATGGGTTCAACCAAATTTCGATTACGGTTACCAGTGGTATTCATCAACACCAACTTAACGGTTTGATCGGGGGTGTTTGCTTCAATAGCTCGACACAAATTGCGAACCGCATCGGTCACTAAGCGTCGAGGCTGACCATAAATACCCTGAAACGATAAAGTGTGACCTAAGCAGGATAATACGGCATCACAATCAACCAGATGCTGCTGCAAGTCAAGTAGCTTCATTTCTGAAATATTGCCGGTAATTAGTGACAATTTGGCGTCATTTAGTATGCTTTTTGGTAATTTACTGGTCGGTCTAACCAGCGCTTTAACGTGAATATCTCGTGCTAGTAATTGGTGAATAAGGTGTATTCCTGTGGCGCCATTGGCGCCGACGATGAAGACAGTCATGGTGAAAACCTATGCGTTGGTAGGGTGAGAATGTTGCTACGGATTATTTTGATTGTTAAGGCGCTCTTAATAATCTGAGATTACAGTTCATAGCCTAATGATACTTAAAAGCGTGCACAGCGCCATCAATAAGGCTAGAAAATGACTGAATTTAATCAAAAACATCCAACCCTATGGCTATTTTTCAATTTCATGCCAAATAGTGAGCTGATCATAAGACTGGCGCATGGCAGAGGTATCTTGATCGGCCAAGCCAGCTTGGCGGTGTTTATCCATACTTTGCCAGATATGAACGACATCACTTTTGATGAGGTGAATCGTTCCAAGAGCCTAATGTCCGAGAGTTTGATTACTCAACCGCGTTGGCTAGGGAGCGCTGACACGCCTAAATGATTAGGTGATTTTAATCCGATTAAGTCAAAACCTTAACAGGCGTCATCAGACCAAGATTTATCATTGTCGCCGTGAAAATTATGGGTTAACAGCGTCAGTAAAAGGGGTGAAGCAGTGTTTTACGGTGTTAAAAGCCATGATACACTCCGGGGTTGTCTTCATCATTAGGCTTGGTTTAATTTGACTCCTCGATTCCATTATTATTTGCGTTCAGCAAAGCATATTACGCATTCCCTTGTTAAGTCTAGGTTTTGGTCCGTGCATTCGCCTATGGTGCAACCGGGCGTGACCATTGACAATGACTTCTTTGGGATTAATATTGCGCCGTCTGCTGATCCTCAAGTTGATGATTTTATTATTGAACAGTTACAGGCATTGGGCTTGCAGCATGTTCGGATGAATTTCACTTATGATTCATTGGGCGGCTACGCGGAAAGGTTATTGAAGCGCGTTATCGCCGCAGACTTTAAAGTGTTGTTGGACTTGATTCCCCCATTTCAAGATGCCAAGAAATTCACAGCCAGTGCACAGCAGCGATGGGCAGATTTTTTGAATACCATTGCTGAAAAATATGGCGATAAATTGACGGCCATTGAGATAGGTTCAACCCCAAATCGCGGCCGTTGGTCTGGTTTTGAACCTGCAGATTATTTAATTGCCTGGCGTATCTCCAATGAGACTTTAAAGCCGTTAGGAATTATTTTAGCTGGCCCGAATGTGTCGGATTTTGAGCCTTTATGTAGTATTCAATTGCTCAGTGAGATGCAGTTGCAAGGCCATGCGCCCGATATTTACACCAACAATTTATTTGTCGAACGGGTGATTCAACCAGAAGCCTATGACCATCGCGTATTAGGCAAAGCCATGACGTATATGATGCGAATTAACTTGGTTAAAAAATCGCGCATTATGGCGGCAATTGGCCGTGACTATGGTGTTGACAAGACGATCTGTACTTATAAGTGTTGGTCGAGTAAACGCTTACGCCGTTGGTCAGTAAAACCTGAGCGAAAAAAGTCAGATTATTTAATTCGTTATTTGGTGCTTGCCGCGACAGCAGGCGCCTTAAGTAAAGTGTACTGGGGACCGTTGATTTGTAGTCGAGATGGTTTAATCAGCGATGGTTCAACAGGCTACCCAGTGATTGACAATGTCACTTTTTATAAGCAAGTTCGTGGTGATTTTGCCAACTTTGAAATCCGAGAAGCATTTTATGCCTATGCCAATCTGATCAAATTATTATCGGGTGCGTCCTGTATTCAAGCGGTGAATGCCGATAAGGGATTGCATCACTTTATTTTTAATACCGCAGACCAAAAACAGTTACACATTGTGTGGACCCAAGATCGTGGTTGTGTTGATGCAGAACAACTTTATAGCCGACAACAATTAGATAGTGGACATGTACTCGATGCGTTGGGTGAAGCACAGCCGCAATCAGTATTGAGTTTTGGCGAACGGCCGACGTTTATTGTGTTTGAACAGCCAGAAACCTTAAAGCACAACGTACAACAACTTGCATACATAGCAGCGCAGCCGCATGGCGTTGCCTTTGGCATGATGGAAGAGATACGTTATCTACCTTGGACAGAAGGAAAGTGGCGCGGTGCGGTCGCAGTGAAGCCAGGCGAAGAGGCCAAGACCAAAGCACAAACCTTGTTACCGGGATCATTATTAACCGCGCCACAATTATCGGTCCATCGCGATCAACGTAACAAAGTATGGAGTATTCAACACCCTTTAGATCCAACTGATACGATCGTGGTCAAAGAAAATCGGGCGCGGGGGATCAAAAAGTTTACCTATCGTTTTAAAGCCAGCAAAGGTCAACGTCATTGGAATAATGCTTGGGAAATGTTGCGGCGGGGCGTCAAGAGCCCAACCCCAATCGCCTATTTTGAACAAACAGAAAACGCAGGCATTACGCATAATTATTATGTTTGCGAGTACGTCGATGCCGCATTTTCAGTGCGTGATGCTTTCACCGCTTTCGGCGAAGGGCATGATAGTTACCAAGGTTTTAGTAAAGAAAGCATTATCAAAGCCGTCGCCGACTATAGCTGCAATATGCACGATGAAAAAATCATTCATCACGATCTGACTGGTGGTAATTTATTGGTTACAACCGAGAATAATGACATTAATATCACTGCCATTGATATTGGTAGAGCAACAATTTATATGACAAAACGCGTTAGCGAGCGTGAGCGTTTGCTCGATCTGATGCGTTGTTGTTATAAATTGAACTGGCCAAATCGTGAATTATTTATGGATTATTATTTTGAGGCTTATGGTGGCAAATTTGCCCAGCGCTGGAAGACATCATTGAGCTATTATGATTGGAAATTAAGGGCCAAGAAAAAATTAAAACGCATCTTAAAAGGCAAATGGAAAAATCTTAAATGAGAGATGATGGCATTGATATTCTCAGGGCCATAGGCTTATTGATGATTATCCTTGCACATGTTTCACCGCCCGATATAGTTTTCCAAATGCGTAACTTTGATGTACCTCTGATGGTTTTAGTCTCAGGCATGGCTTTTGGACTGAGTTATAAGAGGAGTGAAGCCTATCTCGCGTATCTATGGAAGCGGTTTCAAAGGCTCGCTTTCCCCGTTTGGATTTTCTTGACCGTATATTTTACATTTCAACTGGTTTTTGATTTTTTACCCAGTCCAGCTATCGTATTAAGCTCATACCTTTTTTCGGGCGGGATAGGGTTTGTATGGATAATCAGGGTTTTTTTACTAGTCGCTTTGGTAGCGCCTCTGCTATATAACTATCATAAGGCAACAAAGTCACATACTCAGTATTTTACGGTTTTAGGCATTTGTTTTATTTGTTACGAAAGTTTGCGTTATATTTCTATGCCTTATCTGGATAACGAGATAGCTGGAAAAGTCGGGCAAATAACGCATTATATTATCCCCTATTCAATCATATTTGCTGTCGGTTTGAGGTTGACAAGGCTAGAGAAGAAAAAAGTGGGCCAGCTCGCAACAGGCAGTTTTCTTATTTTTTCTTTAATAGCGGGGGCTTTGTGGCAAAGTACGGGTAGTTTTGTACCCACCCAAGCTTTCAAATACCCACCGTCGATATATTACTTTTCTTATGCTGTGTTCATGTCTTGTGTGTTGTGGCTTTACAGCGCGCGGATAGAAAGTTTGATGATTCAGCTGCAGATAAAAGAAAAAATTCTGTTTATAGCGCAAAACTCTATTTGGATGTACCTGTGGCATATACCCTTGCTTGAGTTAGCCCGTGGTAATTTTATTATCAAATATATGACCGTGGTCCTAGCGTCGTATGCCCTGACTGCGATACAAGTGTGGTTGGTTAAGCATGTCATTTTAAAAGTGATGTCAAGCGCACGCGCTCAAAAAAACGTCAAACTTTTGTTTACTGGTTAGCCAGTACTAGGAGCATTTTTTCTACATTATCAATAAGATGCTTTGGGGTTATCGTTCCGACGACAATACTGGCAACCGCTGGGTTTTGAACAATAAAATCAAAATTTGCTTGTATGGGATCGACAGGGCCATCACGCAACGCTAAATGACCACTACCGAGCGCTTTCTTGATGAAAATGGCTTTATTATCCGCCGCCGCTTGGTCAAGCACGGCCTGCTCGCCTCGGTAATCTAAATTATGCATGACCATCGCAATATCAGCTCGTTGCAAGGTTAATAGTCCCCCTTCAACCGTTTTGGTTGACATGCCGGTGGCTCGTATCAAACCTTGCTGTTTTAAGTCATTCAATACCTCGAGCGCGCCCTGTTGTTCAATGATCTGCTGGTCATTGCCATCGGAATGAACTAACACAATATCGAGCACATCTCGGCGTAGGTTTTTCAAACTGTGTTGAATGCTTTGGGTGATAAACTCGGGGGTGAAATTGTATTGTGATGCACCGGTATCGGTATTGAAGGATTCGCCGACTTTGGTGGCAATCAGCCAATCTTGACTAAGCTTCGGTAACAACGCTCCGAGGCGCTGTTCACTATGACCGTAAGCGGGTGCGGTATCAACTAGGTTGATGCCTAACTCCCAAGCTTGCGCTAATAGATCAAGCGCGTGTGCATCATCAGGAATGTTAAAGGTCTCGGGATATTTAACGCCTTGATTACGTCCTAGCTTAACAGTGCCTAAACCTAATGGCGAGACAGCCAAGCCTGTGTCAGTTATAGGGGTGCGATGGTTTAAATAAGCGCTCATGGGAAAGCGCTATTCCATAAGCTGTCCCCGATGTTGGCTAGGGATAGATTAAGTTTTGAATCGTAAGTATGGGCTTGTATGTTTTGTTTTGTGAGTTGTGCGATCACGCGATCGGCCAAATCAGGTGCCAGTGCCAATTTGGTCGGCCAAGCAATATGCACATTACCTCTTGATTCAACAAAGGCGGTATCGGGACGTGAGAGGTTCGATTGTTTGGGTTCGGCGCGATTCACCGTATGACTTGTCCATTGCAATTCTGGCAGGCGATACCAAGGCATGATGTCCGCTAATAATGCTTCGGCTTCACGGCTAAGTTGTGTTAACGGTTTCCCAACGCTATTTTCAGCAAGATTACCGCCGATATACCAGACGATATTGCCCTCATGGTCAGCATGACTGGTGATGGTGGCAATGGGCTTCGAGCCCGAACCAAGACTATGGGCATAAATGGCAGGCAAAGGCTGGGCAGGGTCTTTTGCCTTGCATAAAGCCATTTGTAATGGCCGACGTTGCATTGCCGGCTTAGTTAAATGAAGCGACTGCAAGAGGGCTTCGGTGCCTTCGCCTGCGGTCAGGACGAAATGCTGTGCATGGATGCTGATGTCGTCCCCTAACTGCATAGATTGAACGGTATTGCCTTGTTGCTGCCATGTCACAGGCCAATCTGCGGGGGTGTGCAGAATGCGTTCTCGGTATGGTTTGGCGAGGCAGTGTAAAACACTTGGAATATCTAATACGGGTTCATCAAGCTGGTAGAGCGCGCCTTTAAAGTCAGGGTGTTGAAATAAGTTGGGCCGTGCAGTTTTCGCTACCGGCTGCATCCGACTGGCCAGCGCTTTGCTGGCAAAAAAAGACAGCATCTTGGAAGACAATTGATCTTTTGACCACATCAGCTGGTGGTCAGCGAGCACATTCGCGCCTGTTAAATCGACGTCGCCTTGACCGGCGAGACAAGCTTGCCAGCGAGCAGGCATATCGCCGATTGCTTGCGTTGCCTTAGATAAAATGCCATTCAGTGCGTATTTAGCACCGCCATGAATAATGCCTTGCGAACTTAAGGTTTGGGCATTGCCAATGGATTGATTTTCTAAAAGTAGTGCATGAAAGCCCCGTTGATTGAGACGGTTATGCAACCATAAGCCGGCAATCCCTGCGCCAATAATCACCACATCTGCGGAATAGTTTTGCTGAACCATGAGACAAGTTTACTCTGCGTCGAGACGCTGATCTAAGGCTTCACAAAGCCAATGACCGATAATAATATGCCCTTCTTGAACGCGCGCAGTTTCATCCGAGGGCACCTGAATACAGCTATCGACCTGACTTAACAGTTGGCCGCCAGATTGACCCGTAAAAGCACAGGTCCAGCAGCAAGCGTCTTTGGCGACAGTTAAACCATTGATAACATTACCACTGTTACCTGAGGTTGATAAGCCAATCGCAATATCCCCCGGTTTGGCCAAGGCTTGGATTTGACGGTCAAAAATGGTATCGAAGCTGTAGTCATTGCCGTGCGCGGTCAGAATGGAGGTGTCAGTCGTTAAGGCAATGGCTGCTAAGGGGACGCGCTGTTTATAATAACGCACAACAAATTCTGCGGCCAGATGTTGGGCGTCCGCTGCACTGCCGCCATTCCCAAAAAATAACACCTTATTGCCATTGGCGAGCGCAGCGTCGATTTGATCGACAAGAACGTCAATTTGGGGCTCGAGCGCAAACAAGCCTTCGACCATATTTTGGTGGCGAATTACGGTGGTTTTAAAAGACACGGTTTACCTCATGTTCTGGGTTGTCAGTTACTATATACGGTGCTTTCGATACTGTATGATATGCTTTAGTGTAACAAAACCCACCATTGTTTTATAAATAATCGAGACGCTGCCAATTACAATGAAGTTATCAGAAAACTATCTCAGGTCTGACTTGGGTAAATTGTGGCGAGGACGAGATGTTTTTTCGACGGTTGAGCAGTTAGAAGGCGAAGTCTTTCGTCATAAAGAAGGTCGAAGAACATTACGCTTTGAACTGGCGGGTAAAAGCTATTTTCTGAAATATCATCGCGGAATTGGTTGGTTAGAAATTCTCAAAAATGGGGTCCAACTTCGGGCGCCGATTACCAGCGCCAAAAATGAATGGCAAGCGGTTAAATTTTTAGAAAAATATGGCATCGACACTATGACGTTAGCGGGTTATGGTGAACGCGGCCTTAACCCCGCAGCAAAACAATCATTTGTGATTACCGATGATTTAACGGACACGATGTGTTTAGAACGCCTGGGCGAACAATGGCATAATAATCCGCCGACATTTTCGACTAAAAAGGCCTTAATTGAAAAGTTAGCCTCGATTAGTAAAGTGATGCACGAAAATGGCATGAATCACCGTGATTTCTATTTGGTCCATTTCTTATTAGACGACAGTTTTGCAAAACATAATACGTTTACCCCTGACACACCGATATTTTTGATCGACTTACATCGTGCGTTAATTAATGAGGGGCAACCGGTCAAGGAACGATGGTTAGTGAAAGATATTGGCAGCCTCTATTTTTCAGCCATGGACGTAGCCTTAACACGGCGCGACCTGTTCCGATTTATGATTCACTATTCGGGTAAACCTTTGCGGGAATTACTCAGGGATAAGACACAACAACGCTTTTGGCACAAAGTGAGACAACGCGCTTATAAATTACGGAATGCCGACAATGCCGTCGTGATTGAAAGTATGAACCCAATTCGAAGTTTCTTAAAAGGCCACAAGCAACTGCCAGTCCCTTTTAAAATTGAAATGGCGGGACAACACTATCTCTGTCATCGAGTTTTGAGGTTGTTGCCCAAAAAGCGCTTGGTCGTTGAAGCGCAATCCCAGCAGCAGCATGCGGTGATTAAATTATTCTCAGCTGAACATAAAGGCAGGCGTGAAATCGATAGAGAATATGATGGTCATCGCATCGCAAAAGCAGCGGGCGCTAATGTGCCAGACGTGTTATTTGCCGCAGGTAATCAAACGGGTTGCTTGAGTATTGCGTATCAATATATTGAGCATGCCCGCACCCTATTATCGGTGTCAGCAGCAGAAAGACAAGCACAATTGCCAGCCTTATTCGATACCGTGGCTAAGTTACATATTTATGGTGCTTACCAAAGTGATATTCATCTAGACAACTTTTTATTGGCCGATGGAGTGCTTTACCTTGTTGACCTAGGTTCGATAAAACAACAGCAGCTGGGACAAGGCTTGAGTCCGAAAAAGAGTCTACACAACTTGGCCCATTTGGTCTCCGAGTTTTGTCCAGAAGAACAAGCGACCTTAGCACCGTATATAGAGCAATATTATCGCCAACGTCAGAGCGTGTATAACGAGACGGAGAAAAGGTATTTTGCCAAATATTGCAACAAAGCGTGGAAAAGAAGAAAGCGTAACTATCTGAAAAAACAATTTAGAAACTGCACAATGACGCGCTATCAAACAAGCCTATCCCAGCAAACTGCTTTTCGGCGTGATTTCTTAGATGGTAATACCGCGGAGTTTGTCAGTAATATTGAACGCTATATGGCGGCGGGACAACCATTAAAGGAAGGAAACTCCGCAACGGTAGTCAAAACAGAGGTGGCGGGTAAACCGATTGTAATTAAACGTTACAATATGAAAAGCGCCGGGCATTTTTTACGCCGCTGCCTGCGACCTAGCCGCGCTGCAGTATCGTGGCGTAATGCGAATTTATTGGAATTTATCGGTTTACCGACCGCGAAACCAATTGGTTTTATCGAAAATCGGCAGTTTGGGTTACGTCAGACAGCCTATTTTATTTGTGACTATGTTGGAGCCGAAGAACTTTCATCACTTTACACGCAGCGTGCGCCGACACAGGATGAGCTTGGGCAGATTAAAAGGATTTTTTCGACTTTACAACAAGAGCAAATTAGCCATGGTGATTTGAAGGCCAGTAATCTGTTGCGCGATGAGCACGGTCAGGTTTTTCTCATTGATTTGGATGCAATGAACGGTGCCCACCGTTGTCGACATACTTTTGAGAAAGCTTTTGCAGAGGATAAAAGGCGCTTTATGGCAAATTGGCAGCACAGTGAGTTGTCCGATTTTTTTAGTTTTATAACGGACTAGAGTAAGCATCATGAAGTTGGCAGTATGTTTATATAAATTATTTCCATTCGGTGGCTTAGCACGGGATTGTGTTCGCATTTTAAGCTTGTGTTACCAGCAAGGAGCACAGGTGGATGTCTACGTTATGGAATGTGAAGGCGACATTCCTGAAGGCTTTAACGTCACTGTCATTAAAGCCAAAGGCATGACCAATCATAATAAAGTCGCCAACTTTATTGAACAGGTTAAACCACGATTGGAGACTGGTCAGTATGATCTCGTGATAGGCTTCAACAAGATGCCGGGTTTAGATTTATATTATGCAGCCGACCCTTGCTACATCGATAAGGTGAAAAAGCAAGCCAACTATCCTGTAATGCAATTTAGTGGTCGGGTGAAGTTTTATTCAAAGAATGAACGAGCGGTATTTGGGCTGCAGAGTACGACTGTAGGCTTGATGATTTCTGATATTGAAAGAGATAAATTTAAGCGCCATTACAATACGCCAGATGAGCGTTTGGTGATGTTGCCGCCGGGCATAGACCCTAACCGCAAACGCGCCGATGATTGGCAGCCCAGACGACAAAAGTTTAGGCGCGAGTTCGGACTTAACGATAATGACATCGTGCTGTTAATGGTGGGGAGTGGCTTCAAAAGAAAAGGCGTTGACCGTGTTATTCAGGGTTTAGCCGCACTGCCAGTAGTTTTGCAGCAAAAGACGAAATTATTTGTATTGGGTGAAGATGATATCCCAGCATTTGAAAAGCTAGCTCGACAACAAGGCGTGGCTTCACAAGTCACCTTTTTCGGTGGTCGCAGTGATGTGCCCGAGTTTTTATTAGGTTCAGATCTGTTCTTACATCCGGCTAGAAAAGAAAATACCGGTACAGTGATATTAGAGGCATTGGTGGCCGGCTTGCCGGCTTTTGTCTCTGGCGCTTGTGGTTATGCAGGGCACATTACAAAATCTGATGCAGGCCTCGTGTCAGCCGAGCCTTTTGAGCAGCTAGCATTTAATCAGCAGTTAGCCAGTATGCTCGATAGCGATAAATTACAACACTGGTCTGCTCAGGCATTGCATTATGCCGAAACCGAAGATTTGTATAGTATGCCGGAAAAAGTGGCGGCTATCATTGAGAGCATGGCAACACAAAAACAGCATTAAAGCATGGCAGTGATGAGGGAGAGCAGTTATTAAAACGATATTAGTCACAGGCGGATCAGGCTATATAGGCAGCCATATCTGTGTTGAATTATTGCAAGCAGGTTATGATGTTGTCGTCACCGATAATTTGTCTAACAGCGTTAAAACAGCTGTCGACCGTGTAGAAAAAATCACCGGTAAAACAGTGGCCTTTCATCGCATTGATGTCCGTGACAAAGCAGCGTTAAGCAACGTTTTCACACAATATGCGATCGATGCGGTTATTCATATGGCGGGTTTAAAAGCCGTCGGTGAATCTTGTGCGGAACCATTAAGATATTATCAAAATAACCTAGATGCCAGTATGATTTTGTTTGAAGTGATGAAGGCTTTTTCAGTCAACAAAGTGGTATTTAGTTCTTCGGCGACAGTTTATGGTGACCCAGATAGTGTGCCCATTACAGAGGATTTCCCATTACGGGTAATGAATCCCTATGGTCGAACTAAGTTCATGGTTGAAGAGATGTTGCGAGATATTACCGCAGCGTCCGACATGCAAGCGGTATTATTGCGATATTTTAACCCGATTGGTGCCCATGAAAGCGGCTTGATTGGTGAAGACCCACATGGCACACCGAATAACCTATTACCTTACATTGCTCAAGTCGCGATTGGCCAACGTGACAAGCTTTCTGTTTTTGGCGGGGATTACCCAACCCCGGACGGTACAGGAGTTAGAGATTATATTCATGTTGTCGATTTGGCCAAAGGCCATGTGAAAGCGCTAGAAAGAATGGTCGCGGTAGAAACAGGGCAAGGCCAATGCCTGACTTATAATCTAGGAACTGGGAGAGGTAGCAGCGTGATCGAAGTGATTACGGCTTTTGAGCAAGCGTGTGGTCATTCAATTAATTATGATATTGTCGATCGTAGGCCTGGCGATGTGCCGGCATATTATGCCGATCCGCAATTGGCGAACGATGAAATGGGTTGGCAAGCGGAACGATCTCTAAATGACATGATGACCGATACTTGGCGCTGGCAAACTCAAAACCCAAAAGGGTATAAAGCATGATTGAACTCAAACCAGAAGCGATGATAGGGAAGGGCTTGCATCGGGAGTGTTATATCCATCCCGAGAACCCGAATCGTTGCATTAAGGTTGTTGTCTTACGAGGCGAGGAAGAAACTCGTCGTGAACAGGCGTACTATAAGTTTTTACAAAAACGTCAGATCAGCTGGGAAATGTTGCCGCAGTTTTATGGCGTTGAACCAACTTCTATGGGGCCCGGCGCGGTTTTTGATCTGGTACGGGATACTGATGGCAATGTTGGCAAGACATTCGAGCATTATTTTGAATCCAGCGAGCTGACAACACAAAACCTGCAAGGCCTATTAGAATCGTTACGGGCATTAAAAAAGTACTTGTTCCACTACAACATCATCACGATGTCTATCAAGCCCAAGAATATTATTTATCAAAGACAGGACGACAAAACCGGTACTGCCGTTATTATCGATAATATTGGTAACTCCGATGCGATTCCTATCGGTAGCTACAGCCGCTATTTTGGCAAAATCAAAATGGTGAGGAAGTGGGATAAATTTGTTGCGTTATTAAAAAAAGACTACCCAGACAATCATCCTTTACAAGCCCAGATAGTCGCAAAGTTATCCGACTAGATAGTGAAAAGCTGCCCGAGGCTTCCATTACCTCGGGCAGTGTGAGTCGTTATTTAGATAGTACCGTAAGACTCGTTATTATCTGGCATTGTATAACCAGCTTGCGCATTGATTCTTGCGGCAATTTCACGTTCGCCTTCGCTCGCAAAATCTCTATCCCATGTTGCTAATTTTTTCTTCATAATTGCATGGTATAAAGGTGGAATTAAGGCACAAGAGAACTCTGTGAAATAACCCCAACGACCATCAGGAGAACCCACTTCATCTAATTCCCAGAAGTGTGTTTCACCACGGTCATGGTGATCACCTTGACGACCGATTTCAATGAAGAACCACGCTGGG
>JAIBDY010000037.1 GCA_024685995.1 Piscirickettsiaceae bacterium
GATTACCGATCTGGAAAGTCCGTATATCTTATTATACGACAAGAAAATATCTTCCATGCAAGATTTGTTACCGGTATTAGAGCCTGTTGCTCAAACCGGAAAACCACTGTTAATTATTGCTGAAGATGTTGAAGGCGAAGCGTTAGCGACATTGGTTGTTAACAGCATGCGCGGTATCGTTAAAGTTTGTGCGGTTAAAGCGCCTGGCTTTGGTGATCGCCGTAAAGCAATGTTGCAAGACATCGCTATCTTAACGGGAGGTACCGTGATTTCTGAAGAAGTAGGCTTGAGTCTTGAAAAAGTCACTTTAGACGATCTGGGTTCTGCTAAGAAAATCAGCATTAGTAAAGAGAATACAACGATTATTGATGGCACAGGCCGTCCAGATGAGATTGTGGCTCGTGTGAAACAAATTCAAGCGCAAATGGAAGAGTCTAGCTCTGACTACGATAAAGAAAAATTACAAGAACGCGTCGCCAAATTAGCGGGTGGTGTTGCTGTGATTAAAGTCGGCGCAGCGACTGAAATGGAAATGAAAGAGAAGAAAGCGCGCGTTGAAGATGCCCTTCATGCGACACGTGCAGCCGTTGAAGAAGGTGTTATCGCCGGTGGTGGTGTTGCATTGGTACGTGCAGAAAGTAGCTTGGGTGAATTGACTGGTGACAACCATGATCAAGATACGGGCATTAAAATAGCACGTCGTGCTATGGAAGAGCCGCTTCGCCAAATCGCGACGAATGCGGGTGCTGAAGCTTCTGTTATCTTAAACGAAGTGGCTGCGGGTAAGGGTAACTACGGTTACAATGCGGCAACCGGTGAATACGGCGATATGATTGAGATGGGTATTCTTGACCCAACGAAAGTCACACGGACCGCATTGCAAAATGCCGGGTCAGTCGCGGGCTTAATGTTGACGACTGAAGCCATGATTGCTGAAGCGCCACAAGAAGAATCAAGTGCGCCAGCGATGCCTGATATGGGCGGCATGGGCGGCATGATGTAATTTGCTGTCTGTTTAAGCTTTTAAAAAAGCCTCGGTCATTGACCGGGGCTTTTTTTTGCGCTCGATAACCTGCCTAAATAAAAACCTGATACAGTTAATCATTCAATAAGTAATGATCGCGCTAGGCTTTTTGCAATGAAAAACCATAATAAACGGGATGATGCCTCGTTACTGTCTGAAACTCGGGCAAGGATGGGCGAGCACTACACTGCCAACCAGGTTTTGGGGCGTACCCAGACTATCGGTTGTGTTGCGGTGGAAATTACCCAGCGTTGTAATTTGGATTGCACCTTATGTTATTTGTCTGAACAGTCTCAGTCGGTACAAGACATTCCGCTGGCAGAAGTATTTCGACGTTTAGATGACGTTATTCAACATTATGGTGCTGGGACGCATGTACAAATTACCGGCGGTGACCCAACTCTACGAAAACATGCAGAATTGATTGAAATTGTACGCTATGCTGCGGATATTGGACTGTATCCGGCGTTATTTACCAATGGCATTGCTGCGACACGAACATTATTAGAAAAGCTTGCTGCGGTCGGCCTACAAGATGTGGCGTTTCATGTTGATACCACCCAACGGCGAGCGGGTTATCAGACAGAAATGGATTTAAATGTCATTCGAAAAGACTACTTAAGTCGTGCACAAGGATTGGGTCTGATGGTGGTGTTTAATACCACTGTTCATGAAGGTAATTTTGGGCAGATTCCGAACTTAGTGCGTTTCTTTGTGGAGCAGAGTGCGCAAATTGGCTTAGTGTCTTTTCAATTACAGGCCGAAACGGGGCGCGGTGAATGGCGCGCACGCGACGCACTGATTAGCCAGCAATCGATGAAGCGGCAGATCGAGCTTGGTGTCGCAAGCTCTTTACCTTGGGGCGTTGTAGATTTTGGTCATGGTGATTGCCATAGTTATATGCCAACGACCGTGGTGAATAATCGTGTGTTTTCAGTGATAGCGGATCGTGATTTATTTGGCCGTTTTTTGGCTGATTTCCAGCATATTCGTACCGATCGGCATGCACACCGTTACCAAGTGGTCTTGGATTATGGTTTGGCTTTGCTTCGTCGGCCCAAATGGTGGTGGCCAGCATTGCGTTATCTGGCTAGTCAGGTGAAGACAATGGGCAAACATTTATGGCTAGCAAGGGGCCGGGTGCATAAGCTGTCCTTTTTTATGCAAAACTTTATGGATGCGACACAAATAGAACAAGCGCGCGTTGATGCTTGTTCGTTTATGGTGATGACCGCAGATGGGCCAGTGTCGATGTGTGAACACAATGCCAAGCGCGATGATTTTATTTTGCAGCCTTTGCAAGTGGCTAAACCAGACGGCACTATCGAACATTATGTCCCGATCCCTGATATCACAAAATATCGACGCGTCAGTGGGGGTAATTAAGGCTATGGTTATTGTTTGGCGACGACTATGGGCTGTTGTGTGTTTGTCGGCGCTGACCTCTCCGGTGTTGGCGATAACCGAAGCGGATTACCAAGCAGCCTTAGCCGATTGGTCGACGGTGTTGACCGAGTATGTGAATGAGCAAGGTCAAATTGATTTTGTTTCTTTAGCAAAACGACCACAACCTTTGCAGGCTTATATAACGGTGATTGCCAAAGTGAGTCCGGCCTCGCATCCTGCTTTATTTCCTTCTAAGGCTGATGTGCTGGCATTTCACTTGAATGCGTATAATGCCTTGGCGATGTGGGGGGTAATTGAGCGCGGTATTCCCGATGATTTTGATAGCTTTTTTAAACGGCTACGTTTTTTTAAATTGCGTACCGTGATGGTGGGCAATACGCGAACCTCGTTATATGATTATGAGAACGATGTGATTCGTAAGTTGAATGAACCGAGAGTCCATTTTGCGCTGAACTGTATGGTGAAGGCCTGTCCGACGTTGCCTCGGCAGCCTTTTAAAGCTGATGTATTAGTGCAGCAACTGACAGCGTTGACGCAGGCGTTCTTTAATTCATCAAAGCATGTGCTGGTAAACGATACTGAGCAGCGGGTGTATGTCTCTGAAATTTTAAATTTCTACACTGACGATTTTGTTGCTTCGGGCGATGCAGATGATTTGTTGCCTTATATTCAGCAATATCATGAGACGCTAATTCCCAACCATTATCAAGTCAAATTCATGGGTTATGATTGGACAATTAATCAGCAACCTTAATACGATCCTCAAATGCAATCGGTACAAGGTCGGCTTTGAGATACAGTGGGTGTGCGGGTTCACCAAGTTTGGTTAATTTTAAGTAATATAATGGGGAAATCATGGCTTTGACATCGGCAGCACGGTGGCGATACTGCCCTTGATTCCCCCAGGCCGCGACGACTAAGTCGGCTTGCTTAGCAAGCCTGCATAACCACGTATCGTTGTCTTTACCTATGATGTTTTTTCGCAAGCGTAATGCAGCCGGCTTTGTCGCGCGAAAAGCAAAGAGGTTGGCGATATAAACGCCACCATAGCCCCAACGCTTGGCAAAATTGATGCAGCGAATGAGCGTGGGGTCATCGTTTATGTCATCGGCTATTGAAGGGTTGAGTCCAATGAAGAGTGCTACTGGTTTCGTTTCATGCCAGATGCGCCAAAGTGCATAACGGTAGTGGCGACAGGGTGAAAGAACCGCGCCTCTTTTCATTCGTCTGTTTTAGTGAATCGCCCGGTTTGCACTTCGTCTCCCATGACGGTTTTAAGGTCTTGGCTCGATAATGAGAGTGCATACCCGAGGATGCCGCTGCCAATAATGACATTGTCATAGTTTGAAACAGCGTCATCCAACAACACATGCACGGTTTGAGGTAAAGCGATAGGAGGTACGGCACCAACAACATAGCCCGTTATGCCTTCAACTTGATCAAAATCGGCCATTTTGAGCTTACGCTCACCGAGGTGTTTTCTTAACACCGCCCAATCAGCTCTACCACCGCCAGCGACGGCTAATAAGACATAGAGGTTAGTGCCAGTTCTGAATAATAAACTGCGAATAACGGAATTTGGATCACGGCCTTCGGTGCTTAATAAGTCTTCGAGGTTGCGGATCGGCTTGTTGTCGTCAGTTAAAGGGATGGCTATGACGTCGTAAGGGATGTGATGCGTTTCCAGTAAGTCAGTGACGGGTGACGTTAACGTTGTCGACATCTTTAGCTCCTGAGAATGGGGATTGTCTGTAAGGGTTAGTGAAATAGTACAATTTTTGCGTGCTTTCGTGCATTCATTTATCAAAAACGGTTGTCAAACTACGGCGAACAATGGCTTGTTATTCAGGCTGAGATTGACGACAATGGCAGAAGCTTATTTTATAAAAGGAGAGATTATGAAAACAATCATGATTTGGTTGGTGTCAATGGCACTGACTTTGGGCGCTGCGCAGGCAGAAGATGGCTTGAGTGATGATAAGCCTTTTGCGGATACGCATATTATTATGCAAGTCAGTGATGCCGATCCGGTACATTATCAAGCGGTATTAGATATCTCTAACAATCTGACTAAGCGTTATGGTCAAGAAATGGTCGATATTGAAGTCATAGCCTTTGGTGTCGGGGTGCCGATGGTGTTCGCAGAAAATAATAAGTTTGCTAAGCGTATTGCAAGCTTGCAAGAGCACGGTGTTCGATTTTATGTCTGTGGTAATACTTTGGATACCTTGGAGCGTAAACACCATAAACGTCCGGAAGTCTTACCCGGTGTAGAAATGGTACAAACAGGGGTGCAATTTATGATTGATGAAATCAAGCGCGGCTATATTCCGATCCATCCGTAAAGAGAGCCTACAAGCATTTTGGCTTATTGGCTCAGCGTTTGAGGAGGCCAATAAGCCAGAGTAGTATGGCTGCACCTGCGGTAGCGGTGATAATATAACCAATCAAGCCCGTAGCAGAAAGACCAATTAAGCTGAATACAAAGCCACCAATAAACGCGCCGATGATGCCAATAATAATATTGCGCATTAGGCCTGCGCCCCGGCCTTTCATCAGGTTACCGGCTAACCAGCCAGCAATGGCGCCGATGATTAAGAAAATGAGGATGTCCATAGGGTTCCTTTCGTGATGGCTTAGTGACTTATCACTGTCAGCATGATGGTGATATTGCGCACAGTCTCTGTGCTGTATGACTCGATTTAAGCGACTTTGTTCATGACAGCTACTTATTGCCAATTCAATTGTAAGCGTGAATAGTAGCTGGTATCGAGATGTTTACGATCATCAACAGGCATGCTCTTATAATTATGGCGCAGACCGAAGCGAAGTTGCCAATAGTCAGAAAAGCCGAGCGGTATTTCGATACCAGAGTCATGTGTCACTAGATAATCATCAAAATCACTGATAGCAGGCGTATAGGTGAGGTGATTTGTCATCCGTCCCCAGCTCGCGAATTGCCAACCATGGGCCAAGCCAAAATCTAAGGTCGGTGATTGTTCTGTTGTACCATCGTAGAAGTTTTCATGGCGATACCCGAGACCAGAGCGTAGCTCAAGTGAATGTTCTAGCGAATGGAACACCCGATAATTGAGTCCAGTACCGAGTAAGGTACGTAACCTTAAGTCTTCGAAATCATCTTTCTCGACCTCTGCACGGAGATACCAACCCCATGGGTCACTAGAATAGGAGGTATATTCGGACCCTAGAATGGTTTCATCTGAACTGTCAACGCCATCTTGTTCAGCTTGATCTACGCTGCCATAAAATAACAAAGCATCGTCTTCACCTGATAATTTGGCAGCAAAGGTGAGGGCGACGCCAAACTCATCCGAGTTACCTTTCTTACCGGCAATATCGGCGCCAATCTCAAGAGACCATTGTCTCATTGCTGCTTGGTGGGCTTCTTCAAGACGAGTCAGCTCTGGGTCTTGCGCTTGTGGTGACCAACTTTCAGCAATATCTTGAAGCGGTGTCAGATGGTCCTCGTCGGGTGCGTCAATCGTGAGCATGCCTTGTTTTTGGTGTTGAACCAGACCTGTGACAATCGTGCCGTTATTAAGGCGAACGGATAAAGGTTGTTGCGATGAGAAGCCTATCACCTGGTTGCGTTGAAGGCTGATTTTACCCGCATATTCGGTACTCAACACGATGGTCTCATCGGTAATCTGCATAATGACACCGGTAATGATGCCGCCATCACTTGTTTCTATTTTATCTAAGGCGGTAACTTGGGTGGAAAATCCCAAACAAAAGATGAGCGGGAGCAAAACATGTTTCATATCTGACCTTCAATGTACTGATTTTATTGGAAGCGGGTTTGATGTGACCTGAACAACTGACAAATGCTAGCAGATCTGGCCCTATTTTAAACTGAACGATTGGACATAATTTTGGAGTGAGTCTCAAAATAGGGTTAAGACAGAGTGTGTCGCTGAGTTGCTGTTAATAAAGCTTAATAGTAGCCTTAGGCTTTTATGGCGACTGATTCAGATGAGTGTGATGGATACCAATCAAATTTCTCAACAATGGCAAAGTTTGTTATCGGCGGATAAGGGACTATCTACATCTGCGCCACGCGTCTTAGCGGGCAGTCAGTATGTGAATCACTGGGGCGAACGTCATGAGGACAGGGCGCAAGTATTAATTTCATCGGGCGATATTCAGACCGCTTATGACGATGCGGCTTATCAACAACGCTTAGCAAAAGCGCTTGAAGCCGTTTCAGATGAAACTCACTTGCATCAGCAATTACGTTATTTCCGCCAACGTGAGATGGTACGGGTTATCTGGCGTGACTTGGCGGGGTGGGCCGACTTAGCCGAAACTGTACGAGACATGTCGGCACTGGCCGATGCGTGTATTCAACAAACGTTAACTCTTTTGCATCGTTGGCTATGTGATGATTTGGGAACCCCATATAACGCCTCGGGGCAGGAACAGCGACTGCTGGTGTTAGGGATGGGTAAGCTGGGCGCGGGGGAGCTGAATTTATCTTCTGATATCGATTTGATTTTTGCTTTTCCAGACAGTGGTGACACACAAGGTGGTCGCAAGACACTCAGTAATGAAGAGTTTTTTACGCGTTTAGGACGTAAGCTCATTCAGGCCTTGGATACGGTGACAGAGGATGGTTTTGTGTTCCGTGTCGATATGCGTTTGCGGCCCTTTGGCGATAGTGGTGCATTGGTCAGTTGTTTTGATGCCCTAGAAGATTATTATCAGACACAAGGGCGTGAATGGGAACGTTATGCCATGATCAAGGCGCGTGCGATAACGGGGTCAGCATCGGCCAAAAAGACCCTCATGGATTTACTTCGGCCGTTTGTCTATCGGCGTTACTTGGATTATGGCGTATTTGATGCGTTGCGTGAAATGAAGGCCATGATAGCGGGCCAACTACATCGTAAGGGGATGGATGACAATATTAAACTGGGCGTGGGGGGGATTCGTGAGATCGAGTTTATTGGCCAAGTATTTCAGTTGATTTATGGCGGTCGCGATAAACCGCTACAACAAAGGCCTATTCTAACGATTCTTGATTTGTTGGCAGAACGGTCATGTTTGACAGCGAAAGCGGTGGCCGACTTGAAATTGGCTTATGACTTTCTCAGACGAATGGAGCATCGTATTCAAGCGTGGGCTGATCAACAAACTCACTTACTACCGAGTGATGATGAGGGCAAGCAGCGGATTGCGATGTTGATGGACTTTGACAATTGGCCTGCATTGTTGACGGTATTATCTAAACATCGACAATATGTACAAGATCACTTCGAACAGCTATTAGCGGTGTCTAAAGCTGACGATGATTCGGCTAAATCTGTCTCACTATTCACCGCAGATGATCACGAGCGCATGATTTATTTGACACAGCTTGGCTATGCTGACGCTGAGGCGACGTTGGCTCATCTTGATGTTATTTTGCATTGTCATGCCTACCGGAATTTAGGAAATATAGAACGACAACGACTAGAGAAGCTGTTGCCTTTATTGGTGCAGGCGGCTGCCAGTATACCTGATCCGGATACTTGCCTTGAACGCGTGCTGCCCTTGTTAGAAGCAATCATGCGTCGTTCGGCTTATATGTCTTTGTTAGTAGAAAACCCATTGGCATTGTCGCAACTGATTAAACTCTGTGCTGCGAGTCCATGGATTAGCAGTCAATTAGCTCGTTATCCAGTGCTATTAGATGCCTTATTAGATCCGAGAACATTGTATGAAGTGCCTGATAGAGCGGCACAAAAAGCGAATTTATTGTCCTTTCTCGCGTTGGCACCAGAGGATGATCTGGAGCAGCAAATGTATTTACTGCGTGAATTTAAGCAGAGTACTTCCTTACATGTTGCCGCCGCCGATGTGACAGATGTTTTGCCGCTGATGCGGGTTGGGGACCAGCTAACAGAACTAGCCGAGATTCAACTGGAACAAGTGTTGAAATTAGCATGGTGTTATTTGGTCGGTCGGCATGGTTATCCGCCATGTAGTGATAATGATGACCTTGAGCAATGTGGCTTTACGGTCATTGCCTATGGCAAGTTAGGCGGTTTGGAATTGGGGTATGGCTCTGATCTTGATTTGGTCTTTATTTTCGATGATAAAGTGAACGAAGGGATGACCAGTGGTGAGCGACCGGTAGAATCGTTGGTGTTCTACACTCGGCTAGCGCAGCGCATGATTCATTTATTGAATACGGTAACTGCTGGCGGTATTTTGTATGAAGTCGATATGCGTTTAAGACCTAATGGCGCTTCTGGCCTTTTGGTCACGGCTGTATCCGGCTTTGCAGAGTACCAAAAAAAGGATGCATGGACATGGGAGCATCAAGCTTTAGTCAGAGCACGCAGCGTAGTCGGTGATGTGGGTTTGGCACAACAATTTTCCGAGATACGAGCAACGGTATTAGCGCAAAAACGGTCTGCTGAGACTTTGATAAAAGATGTCAGCGAGATGCGTGCTAAAATGCGCGAGCAGTTAAATAAAAGTACCGATCAGCTATTTGACCTTAAACAAGGGGTTGGTGGTATCACAGATATTGAGTTTATGGTGCAGTACGCTGTTTTGGCTTGGTCATCAAGCTTGCCTCAATTGTTGGTTTACACCGATAATATTAGAATCTTGGATGCGCTGAAAGTCACGGGTCAGCTAAGCGAGCATGATAGTGATATGTTGGCTGGTGCCTATCGTTTTTATCGTAAATTGGCTAACCGCTGTGTGTTACAAGAGCAGGCTGCTGTCGTTGGGGTTGAGGAAGTTTCGGCATACCGTACACAAGTAGCGGCTGCTTGGCAGCGATGGTTAAGTTAAGTTTGTGCAGATAAAGAACACAATATGAATCTTTGGTAACCGATGTGAAACCAAAGCGCTAATGAATATTATAGAGAATTAGAAAATTATGGTAGCAGCAACAATGGCAGATCGCGATGGACTAATCTGGTTAGATGGCAAAATGGTGCCTTGGCGAGATGCAAAAGTACATGTCTTGACCCATACCTTGCATTATGGCATGGGCGTATTTGAAGGTGTTCGTGCATACAAAACGGATCAAGGTCCGGCTATTTTTCGTTTGCAAGAGCATACCGACCGTTTGTTTCGCAGCGCGAAAATTTTGGGCATGGGTATGCCTTATGATAAAGACACCCTGAATCAAGCTCAAAAAGCGGTCATTACAGGTAATAATTTAGAATCGGCCTATCTCAGACCAATGTGTTTTTATGGTAGTGAAGGCATGGGCATTCGTGCGGATAACTTAAAAACGCATGTTATGGTGGCAGCTTGGGAATGGGGATCGTATCTTGGTGCCGAGAATATGAAAAAAGGCATTCGGATCAAAACGTCTTCTTTTACCCGCCATCACGTCAATATTACGATGTGCAAAGCCAAGGCTAATGGCAATTATATGAATTCAATGTTGGCTTTACAGGAAGCAGTCAATTGCGGTTACGATGAAGCCTTATTACTCGATGCCAATGGTTTTGTGGCCGAAGGCAGTGGCGAGAACTTTTTCCTAGTCAGGGACGGCGTGTTGTATACACCGGAATTGACCTCAGCTTTGGAAGGTATTACACGGGCGACGGTGATGACGTTGGCAGCAGATATCGGCCTGAAAGTGGTGGAGAAACAGATCACCCGCGATGAAGTTTATGTTGCCGATGAAGCTTTTTTTACGGGTACGGCTGCGGAAGTGACACCGATTCGTGAATTAGATAACCGTGTTATTGGTAATGGCGGCCGTGGTCCTATCACCGAGCAATTACAAACGATGTATTTCGATCAAGTCTATGGTCGTAGTGATGACTACCAACATTGGAATGATCACGTCACTAAATAAGATAGATAATTTACTGAAAACGAGTTAAAAAGAGGAAGAGGGCGTCAGCATGGCAGGTCATAGTAAGTGGGCAAATATTCAGCATCGCAAAGGTGCCCAAGATGCAAAACGCGGTAAGTTGTTTACCAAGTTTATCCGTGAAATTACCGTGGCTGCCAAAGAAGGCGGCAGTGACCCAGATAATAACCCGCGCTTACGGGCCGCGATTGATAAAGCTTTAAGTGGCAATATGACCCGCGATGTCATTGAACGTGCCACGAAACGGGGTGCGGGCGAATTAGAAGGCGTGAGTTACGAAGAAATTCGTTACGAAGGTTATGGGCCGAACGGTATTGCGATCATGATGGACTGTATGACGGACAATCGTAACCGTACGGTGGCAGCGGTACGGAATGTGTTTACTAAGCGCGGCGGCAATATGGGTACAGATGGCAGTGTCGCTTATTTGTTTAATAAAAAAGGCATTATTTCCTATCCCGCTGACACGGATGAAGATGAAGTGATGGAAGCTGCTTTAGAGGCTGGCGCAGAAGACATTGTTACCAATGAAGATGGCAGCATTGATGTGTTGACCTCACCAGAAGAATACGCAATCGTCAAAGACGCATTGGATCAATCGGGTCTGAAAGCAAGTTCATCAGAAGTGACAATGCACCCAGAAACGACCGTGGCATTGGATGTTAAAGATGCTGAGAAAGCCCTTGCGATGATTGATGCTTTTGAAGATTTAGATGATGTGCAGGACGTTTATACCAATGCCGATTTTTCCGATGAAGTGATGGCACAGCTTAATGCGGACTAAATAGACATGTCTCGTATTTTAGGTATAGACCCCGGGTCAAGAAAGACGGGGTTTGGCATTATCGAATTAAAAAACCGAAAAATACAACATGTGATTAATGGACGATTAATGGTGGGGGATGGCGACTTTCCTGACCGACTACGCCAGATTTTTGAAGGATTGACGGAGATTATTGAGCGTTATCAACCCGATATGATGGCGATTGAAAAAGTATTTCTACATAAAAACGCTGATTCGGCATTAAAATTAGGCCAAGCACGTGGTGCGGCTATTTGCGCTGGCGTTAGTCAAGGTTTGACCGTGGATGAATATACGGCGACACAAATTAAGAAAGCGGTGGTGGGTAATGGTCATGCGAAAAAAGATCAGGTGCAATATATGATGTCGATTATTCTCGCTTTGCCAGAGATACCTGAAGAAGATGCCGCTGATGCCTTGGCTTGTGCTGTGACGCATGCGAACTTTGCAGATGTCGGTGGCACTCAAAATAATAAGTTACCGGCTGGCATGCGGACGTCGCGTCGCGGCGGGCGATACGGACGATGATTGGGCGCCTGCGCGGTATTATTATTGAAAAGCAAGCGCCCGACTTAGTCTTGGATGTACAAGGTGTCGGGTATGAAGTCGCGGCACCGATGTCGACTTTCTGTCATCTCCCTGCTCTTGAACAAGAAGTTAGTCTATACACCCACCTTGTAGTGAGAGAGGATGCGCAATTATTGTATGGCTTTGCAACGGTTCGAGAACGGTTATTATTTCGCAGCCTGCTCAAAGTGAATGGGGTTGGTGCTAAATTAGCCTTAACCATTTTATCGGGTAGTGATGTTGATGATTTCGCTCGCAGTGTGCAAGAAGGTGACGCGGCTAGTTTGACCCGCCTTCCGGGGGTTGGCAAAAAGACTGCGGAACGGTTGATTATCGAAATGCGCGATCGTTTAAAAGAAGTGAGTGGTGCAATGGGGCTTAAGCCGATCGTCTCTGAGGCCGCTATCTTGGCAGGGGCAAAAGATGAGGCGATCGAAGCTTTGGTCGCTCTCGGTTATAAGCCTGCCGAGGCCGATAAAATGATTCGTGCTGTTGCGGGCGATAATTTAACGACTGCAGATCTAATACGACAATCATTACAACGTAAGTAAACCCTTACTGTTAAAATATAGCTCACTTTAAAACTGAGCAAAAATTAACAGTGTGAAGATGGCTAGGGTTTGAGATAATACGCCTATTCTTTTTAATAGCCTTGTAGGAAAACGAGATGGAAGATCGCTTTATATCTGCTGTCGCTCAACTTGATGAAGCGCATCAAGAGAAGGCTATTCGTCCTGCCCGTTTAGATGATTATATTGGTCAGCCAGCGGTTCGCGAGCAAATGGAACTGTTTGTTAGCGCGGCCAGAAAACGTAGTGAAGCACTAGACCATACACTCATATTCGGCCCACCTGGTTTGGGCAAAACGACCCTCGCCAATATCATTGCTAATGAGATGGGGGTTAATCTAAAACAAACCTCCGGTCCAGTATTGGAGCGGCCGGGTGATTTAGCCGCTCTACTGACTAACCTTGAACCCAATGATGTCTTGTTTGTCGACGAAATTCATCGTTTGAGCCCAATTGTGGAAGAAGTGCTCTACCCTGCGATGGAAGATTATCAGCTCGATATTATGATTGGTGAAGGTCCTGCGGCACGATCTATTAAACTAGAGCTAGAACCTTTTACACTGGTGGGCGCGACGACCCGCGCAGGCTCCTTGACCTCACCATTACGTGATCGTTTCGGTATCGTGCAACGGTTAGAGTTCTATGCGCCTGAAGATCTCAGCACGATCGTGCAACGTAGCGCCCGTATTTTTGGTGTTGTACTGGATGTGGAAGGCGCGGCAGAAATTGCGCGCCGATCACGTGGTACGCCGCGTATTGCAAATCGTTTATTACGCCGTGTGCGTGATTATGCCGAGGTTAAATTCGATGGCCAGATTACGATAGAAGTCGCAAGACAAGCGTTAAATTTATTAGATGTCGATGATAATGGCTTTGATATGTTGGATAGGAAGTTGTTGCAAGCGATTATTGAAAAGTTTGATGGAGGTCCCGTGGGCATTGATAATTTAGCGGCAGCTATCGGAGAAGAGCGCGGCACAATAGAAGATGTGCTCGAACCATATTTAATTCAAGAAGGCTTTATTATGCGGACGCCTCGTGGCCGCGTTGCTACTAAGCGCGCTTGGTTACACCTTGGGTTGTCCATAGATTCAGCAGCAAGCGATATTCATGGTTGAGTTTGAATGGCCTATCCGTGTTTATTATGAGGATACCGATACGGGCGGTGTCGTTTATCATTCGCAATATTTAAACTTTATGGAACGAGCGCGCACTGAATGGTTGCGTCATTTCGGCTTTGAACAGGATGTGCTGAGCACCGAATATCACTGTATTTTTGCCGTCCATTCCATGCAGATTAATTTTAAATTTCCCGCAAGATTTAATGATGCGCTGCTGGTGCGAAGCCAGCTAGCATCAATGTCTGGCGCAAGCTTCATCTTTGAGCAAAAAATTTTTCGTGGCAGTGAACTGTTATGTCAAGCCGAGGTCAAAGTGGCTTGTTTAGATTCAAACCGATTTCGGCCGATGCCGATTCCTACTTTTATATTGGCGAGGTTACAAGGTGAATGCTGATCTTTCGATGATAACGTTGATTTCAGAAGCCAGTCTTATTGTGAAATTGGTGATGTTAGCGCTATTAGCGATATCACTCTATTCTTGGTTGCTTATTTTTAAAAAGCGCGAGGAGTTAAATCGAGCGAAATTGGACGCGGATTCTTTTGAAGATAAATTCTGGTCTGGGAATGAATTGAATAAATTGTATGAAGATATTTCTTCTAGACCGCATGCTAGCCGAGGAATGGAAGGTATTTTTGAGGTGGGCTTCAAAGAGTTTGTACGTCTTAAAAAATCAACGTCCGAAAGTGGCAAGGTATTGGATGGCGCACAACGCGTGATGCGTATTTCTTTGGCGAGAGAAATTGACCGTCTCGAAATGTCATTACCCTTTTTAGCAACCGCAGGGTCAACCAGTCCTTATATCGGCTTATTTGGTACGGTGTGGGGGATTATGAACTCATTCCGCGCTTTGGGTAATGTCCAGCAAGCGACGTTAGGTATGGTGGCACCTGGCATTGCGGAAGCATTAATTGCAACGGCCATGGGTTTATTTGCTGCGATTCCAGCCGTTATTGCTTATAACCGTTATTCGCATGAAGTTGAACGATTGATAAATCGATACGATACCTTTTTGGAAGAATTCTATTCTATTTTGCAACGCCAACACGACTAATACGCCATGGCAATGCATACTCAAAGACAACGTAAAAAACCGATGGCTGATATTAACGTCGTGCCTTATATCGATGTGATGTTGGTCTTGTTGATTATTTTTATGATTACAGCGCCTATGTTAACGCAAGGTGTTCAAGTCGATTTGCCGCAAGCGAGTGCAAACCCAGTCGAGCCGAGTGAGGACAATAGCGAGCCGTTGATTGTGTCGGTCGATGCGGAAGGCTTGTACTATATCGGCATTGGCGATAAGCAAGAAGCGCCTATTGCATCGGATTCGCTATTTTCTAAGGTCAGGGCTGTGCTGGAAAGAAGCCCGAATACGCCAGTGATGGTCAAAGGGGATACCGCTGTAGATTATGGTAGCGTCGTGGTACTAATGACATTATTACAACAAGCCGGCGCGCCGAGTGTTGGCTTGATTACTCAACAACCGGAGCAGGTTGAAACCAACATAGAATGAAACAGAGCTGGTTAGAAAATATTATTGCGGGCAGCTATGCCCTTGCCTTACACATTGTCATTGTGGTGCTCTTATTTATTGGCTTTAATTCCGAACCAACAATTATCGCTGAGCCTGCTGCTGTAGATATTGTGCAAGCCACGATGGTAGATGAGCAGCAAGTGTTAGACGATATCGCAGATAGAAAACATTTATTTGAAGTGCAAAAAGCACAAGAAGAAGCGCGCCTAGCAGCTATAGAAAAACAAGCGGCCGAGGAAAAAGCGGCACTGGAGCGGGCAGCACAAGAACGCGAGCAAGAGCAGCGTCGAGTTGAGCAAGAAAAGCAGCGTCAAATCGAACTAGAACGCGAGCAGGAAAGAGCAGAGCTGCAAAAACGCGAAGCAGAAGCAAAGCAAAAAGCCGATGCGGAGAAAAAACGGTTGGCGGAAGAGAAGCAAAAGGCCGAAATGGAGAAAAAACGGCTAGCAGAAGAGAAGCAAAAAGCCGAAGTAGAGAAAAAGCGGCTAGCAGAAGAGAAAAAGGCGGCAGAATTAAAGCGGCAACAACAAGAGCAAGAAGAAAAACGTAAAGCCGAAGAAGCGGCAAAAATAAAAGCTGAGAAAGAACGGCAAGCGGCCGAAGAAAAATCGCGTAAAGAAGCAGAACAAAAACGGTTGGCAGAGGCAGAAAAGCGCAAAAAAGAAGAAGCCGATCGCTTATTGCAAGAAAGCTTGGCGGCTGAAGATCGTGAGCGGGAAGACCGTCGTATTGCTGGGGTCGTTAATCAACATATGGGGATGATACGTCAACGTATCAAACGCTATTGGAGTGAACCTGCAAATGCAGCTCAAGGCATGCAATGTACTTTGCGAGTGAGCTTATTACCGGATGGCGATGTTAAAAAAGTATCGATTGTGAAAAGTAGTGGGAATGCTATTTTTGACCGCTCGGCTGAGTCAGCTGTTTATAAAGCTGCACCATGGCCACAACCAAGTGATCCAAAGGCGGCAGCGGCATTACGAGATTTTCAATTTATTTTTAGGCCTAAATAGAGGACGTTATGATGACCAAAAGAGGGTTAATGCTGGTTTCATTATTCACACTGTTGTTGGCTGGGCGTGTCCATGCTGAACTTGTGATTGAGATTACCGGGGGATCTGACGCGGCGTTGCCGATTGCCGTTGTCCCATTCGGTACTGAAGGCCTCCCCCCAGCGGAAGACGTGTCCTCAATTGTTAGAAATGACTTGGCTCGAAGTGGCCGTTTTGCTCCCTTGCCGCAACAAGACTTGATTTCAACACCACATGAGAAAAGTGAAGTCAATTTTAAAGATTGGCGTTTACTGAGGTCGGAAGGCTTATTAATTGGTAAAGTAAGTAGCGTTGATGGCCAGACTTATCAAGTACAATTTCAATTGTTTGATGTCTATAAGGCGCAACAGTTAGTTGGTAAACGATACCAAGTGCCGGCTTCGGGCTTACGCCATGTTGCACATCAAATTGCGGATCAAGTCTATCAAGCCTTAACGGGGGAGCAAGGTGTCTTTTCAACCCGTCTTGCTTTTGTTTCGGTACTTAAAAATGCTGATGGCAGTCAACGGTATGCCCTACAAATTTCTGATGCCGATGGCGCTAATCCTAGAACGGTATTACAGTCGACCCAACCTATTTTATCGCCAAGCTGGTCTCCAGAAGGAGAACGTTTGAGCTATGTATCATTTGAAAATGGTCGTGCTGAGATTTTTACACAAGCAATGCAATCTGGTAAGCGTACATCTATAGCCAGTTTTGAAGGTATTAACAGTGCGCCAAGTTGGTCGCCAGATGGTCGAAAATTAGCGATGACCTTGTCAAAAAATGGCAATGCTGAAATTTATGTCATGGATATTGCGACTAAAACACTATCACGTGTGACTCATAGCTCCCAAGCTATTGATACCGAAGCTGTTTGGATGCCAAATAGTCGAGAGTTAGTCTTCACTTCTGACAGAGGTGGACGACCACAAATTTATAAAGTGCCCGTTGATGGCGGTCGAGCAGAGAGGTTGACTTATGAAGGCCTCTACAATGCTTCCCCAGATATTTCACCAGACGGTCGCTATCTTACAATGGTGCATGGACAAAAAGGCAAGTTTTATATTGCCGTACAAGATCTGAAGTCGGGTGCATTGCAAGTATTAACGGAAGCAGGCCGAGATGAGTCACCGAGCTTTGCGCCAAATGGCCGTATGATCCTGTATGCTACCGAGCAAAAAGGTAAGGGCGTATTAGCGGCAGTTTCCATTGATGGTAGTATTCACCAACGTTTAGGTGATAC
>JAIBDY010000006.1 GCA_024685995.1 Piscirickettsiaceae bacterium
TGGACGCCGGTAACATGCTCAAACCAGCGCTGGCGCGCGGCGAGCTGCACTGTGTGGGCGCCACCACGCTGGACGAGTATCGCGACAACGTGGAAAAAGATGCCGCGCTGGAGCGGCGCTTTCAAAAAGTGGTGATCGACGAGCCCACCGTCGAAGACACCATCGCGATTCTGCGCGGTTTAAGCGAACGCTATGAAGTGCATCATAATGTTGATATTACTGATCCGGCGATTGTTGCGGCGGCGACCTTATCTCATCGTTATATCAGTGATCGGATGTTGCCCGATAAAGCCATTGACTTGATCGATGAAGCGGCCAGTCGTATTCGAATGGAGATGGACTCTAAGCCTGAATCCATGGACCGGATGGACCGGCGATTAATTCAATTAAAAATCGAACGGATCGCGCTTGAGAAAGAGTCTGATGATGCCTCCAAAAAACGGCTAAAAATCTTAGAAGATGAGATCTCAGCATTAGAACGTGATTTGGCTGATTTAGAAGAAGTGTGGAAATCAGAAAAAGCGATGATGCATGGCAGTCAGGATGTCAAAGGGCGTTTAGAAAAAGCCAGAATGGATCTTGAAGTCGCCACGCGCAACAATGATCTGGATAAGATGTCTGAACTCAGATTTGGCATTATTCCTGAGCTAGAAAAACAACGGGACCTCGCCGATCAAGTTGAAACGCAAGACTTCACCCTATTACGCAATAAGGTTGGTGAAGCAGAGATTGCCGACGTTGTTTCTAAATGGACAGGGATCCCCGTCTCTAAAATGCTGGAAGGTGAACGCGATAAACTGTTAAAAATGGACGAGGCGTTACATGAGCGTGTCGTCGGTCAAGAAGAGGCTGTGACCTCGGTCTCAAATGCGATTCGTCGTTCACGCGCGGGCTTATCGGATCCTAACAGACCCAATGGTTCCTTTTTATTCTTGGGGCCAACGGGGGTAGGTAAAACTGAGCTGTGTAAGGCATTGGCGACGTTTCTCTTTGATACCGAAGAAGCCATGGTACGGATCGATATGTCCGAGTTTATGGAAAAGCATAGTGTGGCTAGGTTAGTGGGTGCGCCTCCAGGGTATGTCGGTTATGAAGAAGGTGGCTATTTAACAGAAGCGGTCAGACGCAAACCTTATTCTGTTATCTTGTTAGATGAAGTTGAAAAAGCGCATTCCGATGTCTTTAATATTTTATTACAGGTATTGGATGATGGCCGGTTAACCGATGGTCAAGGAAGAACGGTCGATTTTAGAAATACCGTGGTTGTTATGACTTCTAACCTAGGCTCTAATATTATCCAAGAGCTGGCTGGAGAAGAGCAGTATGAGCACATGAAGTCTTCTGTGATGGAGATTGTCGGCCAACATTTTCGCCCTGAGTTTATCAACCGTGTTGACGATGTGGTGGTCTTTCACCCATTGCAACGTGCACAAATTCATGCGATTGCTAAGATTCAATTGTCACATTTGAAACAACGGCTTGCTGAACATGATATTGGTTTTGAAATCAGCGATGTCGCATTGGATCGCCTCGCTGAAGCAGGCTTTGATCCTGTGTATGGTGCGAGACCATTAAAACGTGTCATTCAGCAACAATTGGAAAATAAACTAGCACAAGATTTATTGGCGGGTCATTTCAAAGCCGATGACATCATCAAAGTCGATATCGCTGACGATGAATTGGTCTTTAACACTTAGCTAAGGCGGAGGGGGAATTGCTGTTAAATGACATTAATTAATTGACAGTAATTCTTCTTGCTTTAAGACCAAGCCCCATTCCTCCGTGTATTCAGCTTCATTGCGAGGTCGTCCGATATGGAAGCCTTGCGCATGATCTACGCCAAACTCTTTTAATAAGGCGAGAATGTCGGCATTTTCGACGAACTCAGCAGTGGTTTTCTTGCCCATGCCTTTGGCTACATCGATAAGTGCTTTGACAAATAACTGATCGTCTGCATTAGTATCTAAATCTTTAATGAAAGTCCCATCAATTTTAATGATATCAACTGGTAATTCACGCATATAGTTAAAAGAAGAGAAGCCAACACCAAAGTCATCTAGTGCAAACTGGCAGCCAAGCGCTTTGATAGCAATCATCATTTCTTTGGCTTGTTTGATGTTGGATACCGCCGCTGTTTCTGTAATCTCGAAAATAAGTCCTTTTGGTTTGACTCCCGATCGTGCCATAAAATGCTTCAACATTGGGATAAGCAAAGGATCGTCGGCAATGGTACCGGATAGGTTGACCGAGAAGGTCACATCAGCGCCAGCTTGTTGTAGCTCTGCCAATTTATGAATGGCTTTGTGCATGACATAGTGATCAATTTTATTGATAAGGCCGATTTGTTCGGCGACTTCAATAAATTTGCCGGGCAAACTGACCTCCCCTGTTTCAGGATCGAACATTCGTATCAATACTTCATAATGTTTTACCTTGTTTGATTGGATATCCAAGATAGGTTGAAAATAAAGAACAAAATGATCATGTTCAAGTGCTTGCTCAATTTGCTGCTTCCAAAACACCCGTGTTTCTAACTGATTTTGAGTATCATCGTTGGGTGAAAAAGTATGGAAAATACCTTTGCCACTCGATTTTGCTTTATACATGGCCAGATCAGCGAAGCCCATCAATTCATGAACCGTCGCGTCATGTAAGGGATAATGCACAATGCCGATACTGGTTGAAATTTTATGTCGAACATGACCATATTGAAGTTGAATTTGACTAAGTTCTTTGATGATTTTCTGAGCCAGTACTTCTGCGCCTTTGAGATTACTCTCAGGCATGAGAATGGCGAACTCATCCCCGCCTAATCTGGCGACCAGATCCGTAAACCGGGTGACACGAATCAAGGCATTTGCGACTAAGCGTAGTAATTCATCACCGGCACGGTGACCGCTAGTGTCATTAATGTCTTTGAACTGGTCCAAATCTAAGAAAAGTAGTGCATTCTGATGTCGATAGCGAATCGCAGTTTGCAATGATTTTTCAAACTCATCAGTAAACTTACGGCGATTGCATAGATCGGTTAAGGGATCATGTTCGGCTAGCCATACAATATGTTTATCCGCTTCTTTCTTTTCGGTCGTATCCATGCCAACCGACAAGATGGATGCCTTGTTACCATTGACAGCAATAGGGGAGTGTAGCCAAGAAATATGTTTTATGTGACCGGCACGGTCTATGAGTTCAGCGTCTTGTTGTGCAATGGGCATATTACCGGCGAATAATTCTTTAAATATGCTTTGTGTTTCAGTCCAATTTCCTGAAGGAAACAGCCGAGCAGCGTTAGTTTCTAGCAGCGCACTTTCGCTTAGGCCTGTGATTTCCTGACCATGCTGATTAAACAGCGTGATATTAAATTGGTCATTGACGGTTAAAATAATTAGCTGCGCGGTGTCGACCAAGCTCTTAACAAAGTCACGCTCGGTTTGGAGTTCATTATTTTTAGTGTTGATAGAAAGGGTCCGATTCAACATGTCGGCATCGAGCTTTTCAAGTAATGTCGTTAATTGACAAGCAGCATCATGCAAGCCAGTGATTTCATGATGATTTGATGCGTCTGCAATGAGTTGGAACTGCGCTTTTGCGACATCATATTGCTTAGACGATAATAGTGGCAATGTTTGTGTGATTTGCTCAAGGTTATTCAATGGCCGTGATAGCGCTAGATAGGTTCTGATGGAGAACAGTAAAGCCAGAACAAGTAAACACACAATGGCGGCGCTGTGATAAAGGATTAAGTCGGCTTGTGAGACACCATTGGGAAGTGCCTTGTAATAGGTGACATACCCAGCAACAGCAAGGCAGGCTAAACCCGCAATCATGATGCTGGTAAAGGTCGTAATCGCTGTCTGCCATTGCAGGCTATTTTGCGAAATCTTAGCCATAAATCCCTTATTCTTAAAATTGGCTTAAGCGAAGTATGCCATAAATGTTCGCTTAAGTTGTTAACTATCCGACACTTTGGCTAAAACCCAGTCTAAGCAACGGTGAGGCAGTAAACGTTTCAACGTGGCGAACAGGTAGGTTGGGAATGTGACGTAATAGCGAATTCTGGGTCGCTTGCTGTCAATAGCGTGAATTAACTTATCAACCACTGCCTCTGGTGGTAGGGTAAAAGGCGCTGCGGGCCCTGTTTTTGTTAATCGTTTCTCCATGGCTTCATAGGTCTGACGGTGGGCGCTAGTCATTTTCTCAATATGTTGTTGATATTTAGAAAAGGCATTGGCTCTAAACTGACTGGTGATCGGGCCCGGCTCTATCAGGCAGACATGTATATTGGTATTGGCGAGCTCAAGCCTTAAGGTATCGGCGAGGCCTTCAAGGGCATACTTACTTGCATTGTAAGCACCCCGATAGGCCAGAGATATAATGCCTAAGACAGAACTGTTATAAATGATTCTGCCACCGCCTTGTTGTCGCATATGAGCAATGATCAAATTGGTCAGTTCTTGTGTACCAAAAACATTGGTTTCAAATTGCTCACGCAATACGGTGCGCTTGAGATCTTCTACTGCACCGGGTTGACCATAGGCCGCATTATTGAATAACGCATCAATTCGACCCTCAAAATAGTTGAGGGCAAAAGATACTGCATTCACAATGCTTTCGCTATGATTAAGGTCCAGCTCTATACACTGTATGCCCTTTTCTTTCAATGGGTTAGCGTCATCTATTGTTCTAACCGTGGCAATCACCCGGTAACCTTTTTGATGCAAAATAAGCGCAGCAGAATAGCCAATGCCCGTAGAGCAACCCGTGATAAGTACGTTTTTCATAGTATGATATTCCGTAAATAATGATCACCTATCTTACTGTTAGATGAGCGGCGTTCACACTTATGTGTCAAAGACCCTTTGAACAGCATGAATTTGCTGGAAACAATAAATGACTAGCGTTGAATATCAGCGATTCAAGACCTTTCTAGAGCAGACCTGTGGCATCTTGCTCGGAGATGGGAAACAATATCTGATTGATAGTCGTTTGGCGAGACTGTTACGGATGGAAAAAATCGCCTCCATAACTGCCTTATTGTCGCGGATAGAACAACCTAGTCAACATCGCTTAAGGGACGCGGTCATCAATGCAATGACAACCAATGAAACATCATGGTTTCGTGACCAAAGTCCATTTACAGTATTAAAGCAGGTCGTTTTTCCCGAGTTAGCAAAGCAGGGCAAAGCGGGGATACGCGTCTGGTCTGCAGCCTGCTCATCGGGTCAGGAGCCTTATACGATCAGTATCACATTGAATGAGTATCTTGCAGCAATGCCTCATAGTAAGCTTCGTCAGATGCAAGTCATTGCCAGCGATATATCGGCCAGTATGATCGAGCAAGCGAAATCAGGCCAATACGATGGCCGAGTCTTAGCGCGAGGTTTAACCACGCAGCAAAGACAATATTATTTCACTGCCGTTGGTGGTGATGACTGGGCGATCAACGATGATATCAAGCGTCGCGTCAGTTTTATGGAGCAGAACCTGTTGGGCAGTTATAGTCATTTAGGGACATTTGATATTATTTTTTGTCGAAATGTCCTTATCTATTTCTCACAACAACGTAAAGCAGATATATTGCAACGGCTATCAGCAGCACTGAACCCCGGCGGTTACTTATTTTTGGGAGCTTCTGAAACCCCAATGGGCTATAGCGAGCAGTTTGAAATGATCCGCAGTGCAATTGGCGTCTTTTTTCGGCTCAAGCAAGACTAAGGTTTAAATTGTTCATCTCGCAAATCTGTGAGTGACGTTGATTGCGTCTCGGTAGGCGGCGGTGCGCAGAATCCCAACCAGCTGCCGACCTTGCGAAAGAGTAATTTTACTAAGCGCCACAGCCGAGGTAAGGCCCAAATCATTAACAAGATGAAAGCCACTAAACCGATAATAAATAAGACGGGGTAATTCAATGCGGTCCATAAACCGCCGATAACCAGTAAATCCTCACTGATAGACGCGGTCCAGTTACTGACCGGTTCTGGAGAGGTGTTGATTAATAACCGTGTCCCTGCTTTAGTGGTGTGTGAGCCAGCGGCAAGCGCTCCACCTAGCAAAGCTGTCGTCAGTTCAATTGCGGGTGTGACATCGCCAACGGCACTCGCAGCCAACATCGCCCCAGCCGGGATACGGATAAAAGTATGAATCGAATCCCAAGCGGAATCAACGCCGGGCATTTTGTCTGCAAAAAACTCGACACAATACATAAAGCCTGCAGCCGTCATCACCATCGGATTGGCAACGACTTCGAGCTCAGCAGGTAGGGTGATATTACCGGTTGTAGCCATATAGCCGAGCATAAAGACGGTAGCATAGAGGTTGATTCCGCTAGCCCATGCGGCGCCCATACTGAGCGCAATGACACTCACTGCATCCATTTATTAGTCTCCAGTTTGTTATAGTGCTAGTTTTCATGGCTGTCGATGGTATTAACAATGATAACCCGAACAGAGTGTTTATCTTACATTGAGACCTTGTTAGAACCGACTCGGTTCCAAGATTACTGTCCAAATGGGCTACAAGTCGCTGGTAATGAACACATTAACACCATAATAAGTGGCGTGACAGCAAGCCAAGCTTTAATTGATGCGGCCATAGATTTGCAAGCCGATGCGATTTTAGTGCATCACGGTTTTTTTTGGCGGGGTGAAGATCCCCGGGTGATCGGCATTAAACAACGGCGATTAAAACAATTGTTAATGCATGATATTAATTTGATTGCTTATCACTTACCCCTAGATGCCCACCCGGGCTTAGGCAATAATGCGCAGTTAGCTAAGGTATTGGGCATCGAGGTGGATGGCACAATAGCGGGTACAGATGAGCCCGCGATTGGTTTATCTGGGCGCTTGCTATCCCCCACACCGGTGTCAGAATTTGCCGCACAACTGGGTCAGCGTCTCGGGCGCGAGCCACTCGTAATTGAAGGTCATAATCGACCTATCACGACCATCGGGTGGTGTACTGGCGCTGCGCAAGGTTATATAGAGCAAGCGGCAGAGTTAGGATTAGATGCCTATTTAAGCGGTGAAGTCTCGGAACAAACCGCCCATTTAGCGCGTGAACTAGGCATTCATTATTTTGCAGCAGGTCATCATGCGACGGAACGCTATGGCGTTGCAGCATTGGGTGCCCACCTTGCAACGCAATTTGAGATTCAACATCAATTTATTGATATCGATAATCCAGTATAGTACTGATATGACAGCCTTAAATGCATTTTATGTAAAGTAATGACAATGGACTTGATGAGCAACATAAAACAGTTTTTTCAGAAAAGCTTATGGCAAGAGTTGCCAGTACAGTCCAATGCGCTTGTCAGAGGGATGTTCAATAGCTTGAGAGTGGCTTATATTGTCGTCAGGGAGCTAGCAAAAGGTGAGTTAAACCTGCGCGCAATGAGCCTAGTGTTCACAACGTTATTGTCTTTAGTACCGTTAATTGCCGTCGCTTTTTCAGTGTTAAAAGCCTTTGGTGTCCATAACCAGATCGAACCTTTTTTATTGAGTTTGTTAGAGCCTTTGGGGGCTAAAGGTCCTGAAATTACAGCCAATATTATTGGTTTCGTGCAAAACGTGAAAGTTGGGGTTTTAGGCTCACTTGGCGTCGCGATGTTGTTCTACACTATTATCTCGCTGATTCAAAAGATCGAGCATGCTTTTAATTTTGTATGGCGTGTTAAACATGCCAGAACATTAGCGCGTCGATTTACTGACTACTTAAGTGTCATTATGATTGGGCCGGTGTTGGTCGTTGCAGCAATGGGGGTGGCGGCGACAGTACTGAACCATAACGTCGTGCAAAGCTTACAAGCGATCGAGCCTTTTGGTACATTGATTTTAACGGTAACGAAGCTGCTACCATATTTGATGATTATTGCAGCTTTTACCTTTCTCTATAAATTTATCCCCAATACCCGTGTTAAACTCGGCCCAGCCTTGATAGGGGCTTCTGTTGCTGGCGTGTTATGGATAGCCGTTGGGACGATGTTCGCCTCGTTTGTGGCCTCGTCGTCTAATTACACCGCCATTTATTCCAGTTTCGCTATTTTATTCTTTTTTATGATATGGCTCTATTTGGGTTGGTTTATTTTACTCACCGGATCCCAAGTCGCCTTTTATCTTCAGCATCCAAAGCTGGTCAATGTGGGGGGGGAACACGTTGAATTAAGCCCTCGCTTACGTGAGCAAGTGGGCATTAGCCTAATGACCCAGATAGCCAAGCGTTTTTACGACCAAATGCCAGCATCAACGATAACTGAGTTGGAAGCTGAAACGGCATTGAGCAATTCAGTGTTACAAGATTTATTATTGAAACTAGAACAAGGCGGCTTATTGGTTGAATTAATGGGGGATGAGCCGCGCTATCAACCAGCACGAGATATCGCGAATATTAAAGTGAGCGCGATCTTATATTGCTTGCGTACTGCAGAAGAATTAACAGGGCTAACAGTACGGGTTGAGAGCAGCCCAGCGATAGATCAGGTATTAAGTCGTCTACACGAAGCCCAACAAACGGTGCTGGAAGACATGAGTTTACGAGACTTAGTGATAGGATCCCAATCACGATGACAGCGCAAGGATTAGCGGGCAAAAAAATTGTTTTAGGGGTCTCTGGCAGCATCGCTGCATACAAAGCCGCTGATTTGGTTCGTCTTTGTAAAAAAGCAGGTGCAGAAGTTAAAGTTGTGATGACCCAAGCAGCGGCTGAGTTTATTACGCCACTGACCATGCAAACATTGAGTGGTAGCCCGGTAGCTATGGCTTTACTCGATGCAGATGAAGAATCGACTATGGGGCACATCACGTTGGCAAGGTGGGCTGATTGGGTGATTATCGCGCCAGCCAGTGCCAATACCTTGGCAAGGCTCGCGCAGGGACTAACCGATGATTTACTCTCTGCCTTATGCCTAGCCACACAAGCGCCGATTGCGATTGCCCCCGCGATGAATACGAAAATGTGGGCACACGAGGCGACGCAACAGAATCTCGCCACCTTAGTCGCAAGAGGTTTATATGTATTGGGACCCGATAGTGGTGAACAAGCTTGTGGCGAACTGGGTGAAGGCCGCTTATTAGAGCCGGAACAGATTGTTGCTGCGTTATCGCGGTTGATGGTGCCCGCTCGGTTAGCGAGTAAGCGGGTTGTGATCACTGCCGGTCCGACGTACGAACCGATTGACCCGGTTAGGTTTATAGGCAATCGAAGTTCGGGCAAAATGGGCTTTGAATTGGCTAATGCGGCTGTTGAAGCGGGAGCTGAGGTGATATTAATCGCAGGGCCAGTGCATTTAACGACGCCGTCAGCCGTGACACGTATTAATGTGGAAACGGCGCAACAGATGTATGATGCGCTGATGGCGGTTCAGGGTGCTGACATCGTAATCGCTTGTGCGGCGGTGGCTGATTTTCGTCCGGTAGACTATCAACATCACAAAATCAAAAAAGTGGATCGAGGTGATACAACTCTTGCCTTGACTCAGAATCATGACATTGTGGCAGCGGTTGCCCGACAACCTTATAAACCGTTTGTAGTCGGCTTTGCGGCCGAAACAGATAATGTTGCGGCGTATGCCATAAGCAAAATGCAGCGTAAAAACCTAGATATGATTGCCGCCAATAAAGTGGGGGATGGTCTAGGAATTGGCAGCGATACGAATGCATTGCAGGTGTTTTGGCCGCAGGGTGAAAAAACATTGCCCAAAGCATTAAAAAGCCACTTGGCAAGAGATCTAATGAGACTTATTATTGAGCGTTATGATGCAAAAAATTCAACTAAAAATTCTGGACCCTAGACTGGGCGATGAGATTGCCTTACCTGACTATGCGACAGGGGGCTCCGCAGGTTTAGATTTGCGTGCTTGCCTAGACGACAAAATTACGCTTGCGCCACAACAGACGGTATTGATACCGACTGGGCTTGCTATCCATATTAGTGACCCGACCTTGGCCGCAGTATTATTACCGCGTTCGGGTCTAGGGCATAAACATGGCATTGTGTTGGGCAACTTAGTAGGATTGATTGACAGCGATTATCAAGGACAAGTATTCGTATCATGTTGGAACCGTGGTCAGACCGCCTTTGATATTGATATTGGAGATAGAATTGCACAAATGGTGTTTGTGCCCGTCGCCCAAGTTGAATTTGAGCATGTGGAAGATTTCACAAATTCAGATCGCGGCGAAGGTGGTTTTGGTCATACTGGACGACAATAATGAAAAGTTTAGCTAAATTGATGGGCAACCCAAGTATTGCGGTTTTAGTCATACTCCTGAGTTGTGTATCAATATTGGCCGGTTTTATATGGCAACACCAATACGTCATTAGTCAACAACAACAATCTGATGAGGACAAACACAAACATATCGCGCAAATGATCCATGCCGCGGCTGAAAGTAAAGTCAGTTTATTACAACAACAAATGGCTGCGATCGCGCAATCGCCGCAATTAGCGACTATCATTCTAAAAAGGGACCTGCGTTTAATTGCTTCGAAACAACGGGCTCTAGCGCGCCTGTTTTCGGGTGTAAAACAAGCCTGTTTGATTGCTGCGATCGTCGATGAGCCCGACCCCGATGCGTGTATCCCTATCACTTTTGCGACTTTGGAGAGTCTCCGTCAAGCCAAACAAGACGGCCAAGCATCCGTTGCTGTTATGCAACCAGGGTCTACGGATAGTTATTTATTAATGACGCAAAGCATTCACGATAACCTAGATCAGGTTGTTGGGGTGCTGGCGGTTACGCTGGATATGCATATCGTCAGGCAACTATTACCAGCCCAATTTGGCATAGAAGGGTATGTCGAGTTACAGCAAGGGACGCAAGGTGTCACCGCCCTGGCAATGCAAGGTAGTCAACAATGGCGGCAAGGTCCTGCTTTGTATCAACAAGCGATAGCGAAAAGCCATTGGCGTATTGCATATTGGCCTGCTAAGGCACCGGAAAATAAGTCGTATTTGATAGTCGCGGGTGTCGTGCTGGCACTGGTAGTACTGTTGTGGTTATTCAGAGAGCACGGGCAGCGTTATATTTTGAGACAAGATATTGCAACGTTAAGAGTACAGCTTAGAGACTTAAGTGAGAATCAGTTAAAAGCCACATATCCTACAATCACATCAGAACTGGATGATGTTGTAGCGGATATTCAAAGGTTGGCGCATACTTTTTCTGGTAAGAAACCAGCGGGAGAAAAACAGACAGACGCAGCAGAACAGACGCAAAATCAAGCAGAACAACCACTTGCAACCAACCCTGCGTTAGCCATTGAAACACCGGTAGTAAGCGGATTATCCACCGAGGGTTCCTCAATAAGATTAGTCGACGATGCGGACACATCGGTTGAACTCACACCAAGCATTTTTAAAGCCTACGATATTCGTGGCATCGTGGGTGAAACAATCGATGAACAAACATTTAGAACGATAGGACAAGCGATCGGTAGCGAAGCCTTGGATCAAGGACAATCCCGTTTGATTGTCGGCCGAGATGGCAGATTATCGAGCGAAAGTTTAAGTATCGCATTGATAGAAGGTATTTTGACCAGTGGGTGCGAAGTGGTCGATATTGGCCAAGTGCCGACGCCGGTACTCAATTTTGCTTGTGAACATCTACACACGGCATCGGGTGTGATGGTAACGGCGAGCCATAACCCAGCACACTACAACGGTTTGAAAATTGTCATTGGCGATAAACCAATCTTTGGGGCCAAGCTCCAACAATTGTACCAACGTATTTTACAAGGCAACTTGCATACAGGCGAGGCCAATCTGAACACGGCTGACCTGATCGATGACTATATCGCGCAAGTGGCGAGCAATATTCATTTGACGCGACCACTTAAAGTCGTTGTCGATTGTGGTAACGGTGCCGGCGGGTTAGTTGCCCCTAAATTGCTCACTGCCTTAGGCTGCGAAGTGATCGCTCTTTATTGTGATGTTGATGGTACATTTCCGAATCATCACCCTAATCCGAGTGATCCCGCTAACTTACAAGATTTGATTTTGGCTGTACGCCGTTCTGGCGCTGAATTAGGCCTAGCGTTTGATGGTGATGGAGATCGCCTTGGTGTTGTCGACTTAGAAGGGAATATTATTTGGGCTGATCGTCTTATGATCATGTTTGCGCAAGATATTTTATCGAGATCGCCAGGCGCGCTAGTCATTTATGATGTTAAATGTACCAGTTTATTAGGCGATGCGATTTTAGGGGCTGGAGGCGAAGCGTTGATGTCACCGTCGGGCTATGCCGTGATAAGAGATAAAGTGGCAGAAACGGGCGCGTTATTAGCCGGTGAAATGAGTGGTCATATCTTCTTCAAAGATCGGTGGTTTGGTTTTGATGATGCCCTCTATACCGCTTGTCGACTATTAGAACTATTGGCGAGAGACCCCCTAGAACGGTCTTCTACGGACGTTTTCTCCGCTATCCCGGATAGAGAAAGTACTCCCGAAATCATTGTAGACATGGCCGAGCTTGAAAGTCGGAAGTTTATTCAACAATTTGCAGCTGAAGCTAGTTTCCCAGGCGCCAAAGTCGTGACAATTGATGGCGTGAGAGCGGACTTTCCTACTGGCTGGGGCTTGGTCAGAGCATCTAATACGGTACCGGGACTGATTCTGCGTTTCGAAGCCGAAACACAAGAAAGCCTACAAGAGATTCAACAACAATTTAAGCAGCAGATGCTGCAGGTCAAACCGACCATCACTTTGCTTTTTTAAAAAGATAATTTAATGAGTTTAAACACCACAAAAGCACCACAAATCGCAAAAGTCTTAACAGAAGCATTGCCCTATATTCAACGGTTTTCTGGCAAAACCTTAGTGATCAAATATGGCGGTAATGCAATGGTAGATGAAGACCTGAAAAATAGTTTTGCCCGTGATGTGGTGCTAATGAAAGCCGTCGGGATAAACCCGATTATTGTTCATGGTGGAGGACCTCAGATTGGGCAACTGCTTGAGCGCGTCGGCAAAGAAAGCCGTTTTGTGGCTGGGATGCGTGTTACGGATAGTGAAACTATGGACATGGTTGAAATGGTGTTGGGCGGCCAAGTTAATAAAAGTATAGTGAGTTTAATTAACAATCATGGCGGTCGTGCAGTCGGTTTAACTGGCAAAGATGGCGGCATGATCCAAGCTGAAAAATTACATATTTCAGCGGATGATCCGTCGGTTAATGTCCCTGAAGTCATCGATTTAGGACATGTGGGCCTTGTGAAAAGTATTGATACCAGTGTCGTCGATATGCTGGTGAACAGTGATTTTATCCCTGTTATCGCGCCTATCGGTGTGGGCGAAAGTGGACGATCGTACAATATCAATGCTGACCTTGTTGCTGGTAAACTGGCTGAAGTGCTAAAAGCAGAGAAATTGATTTTATTAACCAACACCACGGGGCTGCTGGATAAAAACGGTGATTTATTAACGGGTTTAGATGCAAAACAAGTGAATGCGCTAATTGATGATGGGGTGATTTATGGGGGGATGTTACCCAAAATTGCTTGCGCTTTAGAAGCGGTGAATGCCGGCGTATCTTCGGCTCATATCATTGATGGCCGTGTTCAACATGCCGTTTTGCTCGAAATGTTTACCGACGAAGGCGTCGGTACGTTGATTCGTGGGACCAAGGCGGATTAAATGAATGTCGAAGAAAAACCAACACGGGCAGAAGTAAAGAAGTCACGCCGACAAGCTATTCTTGAAAGTCTAGCGACCGAGTTAGAGCGCAACCCAGGGGAGCGTATCACGACTGCACAGTTGGCAAAAAGCCTCGGCGTGTCAGAGGCGGCACTTTATCGCCACTTTCCTAGTAAAGCTAGGATGTTTGAAGGCTTAATCGAGTTTGCGGAAGATACTATATTTAGTTTAATTAACCGAATTTTGCAACAAGAAGCCAATGCCGTCGCACGCTGTGAAAAGATGATTACTCTGATGTTGCAGTTTAGTGCCAAAAATCCTGGAATCAGCAGTATCTTAGTGGGCACAGCCCTGACGGGGGAAACAGAGCGCTTAAGGCAGCGCGTGAATCAATTTTTTGAGCGCCTAGAAACACAGTTTAGGCAAGTATTACGTGAAAAGGAATTAACGTTAACGCAAGCAGGGGGACGGCCAGTTAATGAAACGGCAAACTTATTGCTAACGATAGTCGAAGGTCATATTCAACAATATGTTCGAAGTGGCTTTCGTCAGTCGCCATTAGCGGTATGGGAAAAGCAATGGCAATTATTAGCACCGTCTTTAAAGGCTTATTTATGATTAATGTGGTCGTGATTAGTAACAATCCAACGCAGGATCTGGGGCGTTTATCACAAAACGAGGATATGCAAATAGCTAAAGTCTTGCCGACAACATTAGAAGATATTATTGAACAAGTCGGCGATCAGCAGCCTGACATTATTATTATCGCTGACAGTACGCCTAGAGGTAGCCGTGATAAGCTTTGCCACTTTTTGGGAAAACATTACCACCAGACGCGTAATCTGGTTTTAACAGAATTGACACCGACCTTTGAAATGTTAGAGAACTCTGGCTTCAGAGCGCGTGGCTATATCACGCCCGATCAGCACAAATCTTTAGCGAAAGCCGTCAGAGTGGTATTCGATGGCGAAGCATGGCTACCACGTAGCCTAGTGACCGAAATGTTAGATCGCTTTACAAATTCATTCTTAAGTACCGACAACACACCTGGACTCTCTCACTAAGCCGTTTAACGGCAACATCGTTGCTGATTCTTGGGTAAACATAGGCGAGAGTCAACGCTGTCTATGCAGCAAGTCAAAAAGTGGAAAATCTTGCCGCTTTTGTTCTGACACCCTTGTCGTTATTTTGTAACATATTGAATATTATCAATTAATTTTTATGGCATACTCCATGCTTAACTTTATCGTAATTCAGATTAAAGTTGGAGTTAACTATGCCGATAAACTTTGATTCCGCCCTTGGAATCCATCCAGATGCCCTGCGAGTTCGTTCGCAGCGCGCAGAGCTATTGGCTTCAAACCTCACTAATGCCGACACGCCTGGTTATAAAGCACGGGACATTGATTTTCAATCTGCCTTAAAAATGGCCAATGGTGAGATGGGCACGATGAAAACGTCGCATCAAAATCATATCCAGCCGACCGGGACTCACGTCTCCTCACCAATGGTTCAATATCGGACAACGCTGCAAGACTCCTTAGATGGTAATACCGTTGATGAGCAAATTGAACAAGCACAATTTATGCAGAATTCAATCCAATACCAAGCCAGTCTAGAGTTTCTAGGCGGTAAATTTAATGGCCTGCTGAAGGCAATCAGAGGAGAGTAATGACCGATGTCTTTATTTAATATTTTTGATATTGCCAGTAGTGGGATGAGTGCGCAATCCGTCAGGTTGAATACAACTGCCAGCAACCTAGCCAATGCAGATAGTGTCGGTTCGAGTCAGGATGCGGTTTATCGTGCTCGTCAACCCGTGTTTGCAACGGTGTTAGACGATGCCAAGCGGGGATTTGCTGTGGGAGGAGTCGAAGTGAAAGCGATTGTTGAAACCCAAACCGCTGGCAGAGAAGAATATAACCCCAATCATCCCATGGCCAACGAGAAAGGGTACGTTTATCACTCAAATGTCGATCCCATGTCAGAAATGGCCAATATGATGTCGGCATCACGTTCCTACCAAAACAATGTTGAAGTGGCGAATACGTCTAAGCAGTTATTACTGCAAACATTGCAGTTAGGTAAGTAGGGTTTAAGGAGTAAGTAATGGCAATAAATGGTGTTAGTGACAATTCATTCTCGTTTTTAAACGGATCACAATCGACATCGAACGCTGACAAAGATGATGGCAAATTAGCCACCGAAGATTTCTTGGCACTGATGACAACACAATTACGAAACCAAGATCCACTCAAACCAATGGAAAGTGGTGACTTTTTAGGTCAAATTGCCTCGTTCAGTACCGTCAGTGGGATCGGTGATTTGAATAGTTCTTTTGAAGGCTTTGCGCAGTCAATGCAATCTGATCAAGCGCTACGCGGCTCAGCTTTAGTTGGCCGATCGGTATTAGTACCGTCATCATTAGGCAATTTGACGGCCGAGGGCAGCATCAAAGGTCAAATCAATGTGGCTGAACCGGTGACGGATCTGAAGGTACAAATTTACTCTGAAAGAGGCGTGCCAGTGAGAACCATCAATATGGGAGCTGCATCTGGTTACACCAATTTCAGCTGGGATGGCTTTGACGCGGATGGCCAAGCATTACCAACGGGTGTCTATCAATATCAAGCATCGGGAACCGTTGCTGGTAGCAATACCGTGTTTGCAACGGCAACAGTAGCCAAAGTCGATAGCGTCTTAGTGGGTAATGGCAGTCAAGGATTAACGATTAATTTAGCGGGCATTGGCGCTGTCCCTTTTAGCGAAGTACAAGAAATTATCTAAGGAGAATTCAAATGTCTTTTAATACAGCATTAAGTGGTTTAAACGCGGCGTCTGCTGACTTAAACGTAAAATCTAATAATATCGCGAATGTCAATACGACAGGTTTTAAAGAGTCGCATGCAGAGTTCGCAGATGTCTTTGCTGTGTCAGCTTTTGGTAGTAGTGATACTGCCATTGGTAATGGTACCGTTTTAAATAATGTTGCCCAGCAATTTGAGCAAGGTAATTTAGAATTCACAGACAATGCCTTAGACTTAGGGATTAGTGGTCAAGGTTTCTTCGCATTAGCGCCAAATCAAACCAGCAACGAAGTGGTTTATACGCGTGCGGGGGCTTTCAATGTCGATAGTGACGGCTTTGTAGTCAATAGTGCGGGCCAATTTTTACGTACCTTCCCTGTTAACGCGGATGGCACAGTGTCATCGACCAGTATTTCAAGTACAACAACATTGCAATTACCCAGCACAGCCGGTACGCCACAAGCGACGAGCGAGATTGCACTCTCCACAAACTTACCGTCTACGGCATCCGCATTAACGGGCGCGATAGATCCTACCGATTCGACAAGTTACACCAATTCAACATCGGTGACGATGTATGACTCTTTGGGTAATGAGCATATTGTCACGCTGTATTATCAAAAAACAACCACGGCTAATGAATGGGATGTCGAAGCGTATATTGCTGGCGAAGATATTATTCCTGCTACCAATACCGCACCCGTACAATTAGGGACAACACAAACCCTCACATTTGATCCTACGACAGGGGGGTCATTGGCTGCCGCAAGTACAACGTCACTGACATTTAATATTACCGGGACAGAATATGTCAGCGGTGCAGCAGCACAAACCGCCACCATAGATTTCACGAGCTCAACGCAGAACTCTGGGGCATTTAATGTATTGGCTTTATCGCAAGATGGTTTTCCAACAGGTCGGTTGAGCGGTTTAGATATCAGTGATGATGGTTTGGTGAGGGCGACCTTCACCAATGGTCAAGCAACACCATTAGGCAAAATTGCATTGGCCAATTTTGCAAACCCACAAGGGTTAAAACAAATTGGGAATACCTCATGGGTTGAAACCCTAGATTCTGGGCAAGTACTAGCGGGTGAAGCGGGTACTGGGGTACTTGGTCTAGTTCAGTCTGGCGCATTGGAAGCATCCAATGTCGATTTGACGGCAGAGCTAGTAGGGTTGATTACGGCGCAACGTAATTTCCAAGCGAACTCAAAAGCAATTGAGACCAATAATGCCATTACACAGACCATTATTAACTTACGTTAAATGACGGTTTTTAATTCTGTCAGGGTATCGCTGGTACTGGCTATAGGAGGACGATGCGATGGATAAAATGCTTTATATTTCGATGAGCACAGCACAGCAGACCATGCGGTCGCAGGCGGTGAATACGAATAATTTAGCCAACATCAATACCACAGGGTTTCGGGCTGATTTCGAACAGTTTCGAAGTGTTCCAGTATTAGGGGAGGGCTTAGCCAGCCGTGTGTATTCTACTAGTGAACGTGCCGCAACCAACTTTGATCAAGGTACCATCCAGTCAACCGGACGGGAACTGGATATTTCAATCCAAGGTGAAGGCTTTATCGCTGTACAAGGCAACGATGGGCGAGAAGGCTATACCCGAGCAGGAGATTTGCACATTACCCCATCGGGTCAGTTAACAACGGGTACCGGCTTGGTGGTGCTAGGAGAGGGTGGCCCAATATCGATTCCAGCGGCAGAAAAAGTAGAAATAGGCTCAGACGGTACAATATCAATACGTCCTTTAGGGGCGAGTGCCAGTGCCTTGGCGCAGCTGGACCGCATTAAGTTGGTTAAACCAGAGTTGAACCAAATTCAAAAAGACGCTGATGGTTTGATACGTCAAGTTGACGGAAATGATGCGCCTATCGATGCGACGGTCACCGTCGCTTCTGGGACCCTTGAAACGAGTAATGTCAACGCCGTAGGCGCTTTAGTCAAAATGATAACCTTGCAGCGCCAATACGAGATGCAAGTCAAAATGATGGCGACAGCGCAGGAAAACAGCACATCATCGGCACGGTTGTTGCAGCTAGGAAGTTAATACGGGCTGCACCGTCAATAAATTATCAACGCCGCTTTCACGAGCGATAGCACATCAATTTAAATTAGGAGGGAAGCCATGAATCAAGCGTTATGGATTGCCAAAACAGGCCTCGATGCACAACAAACACGGATGACTGTGATTTCTAATAATCTGGCCAACGTCAATACCACTGGGTTTAAACAAGACCGAGCGGTCTTTGAAGACTTGTTGTATCAAACGATTCGTCAACCTGGTGCGCAATCATCCACCAGTACACAATTGCCGTCAGGCTTGATGTTAGGTACAGGTGTGCGAACAGTGGCGACAGAAAAAAGTCATACGCAAGGCAATATTGTCTCGACAGGAAATGCCTTAGATATGGCGATTCAAGGTCGCGGCTTTTTTCAAATATTAAAACCCGAGGGTGATATTGCATATACCCGTGATGGTACCTTTCAAGTCGATTCAGATGGCCAAATCGTCATGTCGAATGGCTATCCATTAGAGCCTGCAATTACGATCCCAGATCAAACCTTAAGTATCACTGTTGGAAGCGACGGTACGGTGAGCGTTCTGCAGTCTGGCCAAACGTCGGCGACGATTGTGGGCAATATTCAATTTGCAGACTTCGTTAACCCAACAGGCTTACAACCGGTTGGGGAAAACTTATTCAAGGAAACCTCTGCCAGCGGTAGTGCGACGACAGCGACTCCCGGTACCAGTGGCACGGGCACTGTTATTGGGGGGGCTTTAGAAACTTCAAACGTCAATGTCGTGACTGAGCTCATTAGCATGATTGAAACACAACGCGCCTATGAAATGAATTCAAAAGCAATTTCGACCGCAGACCAGATGCTGCAGTACGCCAATCAAAACCTATAGTGACAGTAAGGTCAGTATTAGGAGAACAATGATGAAAAATTTGATGCGGTTTATGCTGATATTTTGTGCCATCTTGCAAACAGCGTGTATGACGAATACCGCCAAACGAGATCCGGCTTATGCGGCTGTAAGGCCCATTGCTGTGCCTCAGCAAGAAAGTCATGATGGCACGATATTTAATGTCAGTAATAATATTTCATTATTTGAAGATTATCGTGCCCGCAGACCCGGTGATATTTTGACGGTGCAGTTACAAGAACAAACTGATGCAGAAAAAGAAACCGAGACAACAATTAGCAAAAATAATAGCAACAGTATTGCCAACCCCACTATTTTTGGTACGACGCCGCAGTTTAACCTACCAAGTCAATTGCCGTTAGCCAACACTAAGGATAATACATTGGCGTTTAATCTAGAATCAGATAGCGACTTTAGCGGTCAAGGTGATAGCGATCAAAGTAATAAATTAACGGGCAACATCAGCGTGTCTGTTGTGGAAGTGTTAGCAAATGGTAATTTAATGATTCGTGGCGAAAAAATCATCACCATTAATCAAGGAAATGAATATATCCGAATTTCAGGAATGATCAATCCACGGGATATTGATGCTGACAATTCTATTTCGTCTAAACGGGTGGCAGATGCCCAAATTTCATACGTGGGTGATGGCCCGACAAATGATGCCAATGTAATGGGTTGGTTGAGTCGATTTTTCATTAGCGCTTTGATGCCATTCTAGGAGTGATGACATGCATCTTCGAATCTTTTTAACCGCGTTGGCATTCTTATTCACAGCCAATATGGTTCACGCTGAGCGCGTGAAAGATCTGGCTTCCATTGCAGGTGTTAGAAATAATCAACTAGTTGGTTTTGGCTTGGTCGTAGGGCTAAACGGTACTGGCGATAAAACGAAGTTTACGGGCCAGAGCTTACGGACGATGTTGCGCGAGCTAGGTGTGACATTACCACCGGGCGTCGATCCTGGCAGTAAAAATGTCGCAGCAGTATCGATACATGCAGACCTACCGCCATTCGTGAAGCCTGGGCAGACGATTGATATCAGTGTGTCATCATTAGGCGATGCCAAGAGTTTACGTGGCGGCAGTTTACTGATGACACCATTGAAAGGTGCAGACGGTAATATTTATGCCATTGCACAAGGTAATTTAGTCGTTGGTGGCTTTGGTGCTGAAGCAGGGGATGGATCGAGAGTGACGGTGAATATTCCCAGTGCTGGACGCGTCCCGAATGGCGCGACGGTTGAGCGAACAGTCCATAATGCCTTTAATGTAGGCGATCATATTATCCTGAACCTCCATCAACCCGATTTCACCACGGCAAGTCGCTTAACCGATGCCATTAATCATACCTTGGGCAAAGGATCTGCTCGTTCTATGGATGCGTCATCGATCAAAGTCAATGCGCCTCGTGATCCCAGTCAACGTGTTCCCTTTTTATCATTAGTTGAAAATTTACAATTGACGCCTGGTGAAGCAGCGGCAAGGATCGTGGTGAATTCACGTACCGGCACGATCGTGATAGGTCAGCATGTACGCGTCAGCCCCGCGGCGGTCACGCATGGCAATTTATCTGTCACGATTTCTGCAAATGCTGAAGTCAGTCAACCGAATGCTTTTTCAGAGGGTGAAACGGTCATTACCCCGAACTTTGATATTGAAATAGGCGAAGAAGACAGTCGGATGTTTGTCTTTAATCCCGGTATTTCTTTGGATGAGATTGTGCGTGCGGTCAATCAAGTTGGCGCCGCGCCGGGCGATTTGGTCGCAATTCTTGAGGCGCTGAAACAAGCGGGTGCTTTGCGTGCCGATTTGGTCATTATTTAATCATGAGCTTGAATAATGCCATTACGCAGACAGCACTCGATACGCGAGGACTAGCAGAATTACGTCGGTCGGCGGGACAAGATCAAAACGATCAAGAAACGCTTCGCCAAGTTGCCGGACAGTTTGAGTCATTGTTTCTAAATATGATGTTAAAAAGTATGCGTCAAGCCAGTTTAGCCGAGGGTATTTTTGATAGCTCTCAAAGTGATATGTACCGAGACATGGCCGATCAACAATTATCTGTAGACTTATCAAGCCGTGGCGGCTTGGGTTTGCAATCGGTGATCATGCGTCAGTTAGGAGGGGAGCCAAGGCAAATAGTTGAGGGGGATAAGGTGGCTGATAGTTTGAGTATGGATACCGTTAAAATCAGCACGGCCTTACCCAGTACGGATAACGACAGTATAGTCGTCTCATCACAACAAGCACTCCCCACCTTAAAAGTGGCATCGTCAGTGACGTCAGACGATGAAATACAGTTTGATTCACCGGAAAGTTTTGTGCGACAGCTTTGGTCGATGGCAGCAAAAGCGGGCCAAAAAATTGGGGTCAGCCCAGAAGTGATTTTATCGCAAGCAGCCTTAGAGACCGGTTGGGGACAGCACATCATTGATAAACCAGACAATAGTTCGAGTTATAATTTATTCAATATCAAGGCAGATGCGCGCTGGGATGGCGACAAAGCGACAGTGGGCACTGTTGAATATAGAGCGGGTGTAGCGGTGAAAGAGCAGGCCAGCTTTCGTGCTTATGAGTCTTATCAAGAGAGCTTTAACGATTATATTGATTTTTTACTGACCCAACCACGCTATGAAGATGCCTTGAAAAGTACTGCTGATCCTGAGGCGTTTATCGAAGGTTTGCATAAGGCGGGCTATGCCACTGATCCGGCTTATGCCGACAAAATTAAACGCATTATGAACAGTGATACGCTGGCACAATTATCACCCTCATCGGCGAAGGCTTAACGATGAATTATCGAGCGATTAACAAAGGGGTAAGGTCATGAGTCTATTAACGACAGGTGTGTCAGCCCTGAATACAAGCCAGTCGGCACTGGCAACCACGGGTCATAATATCAGTAATGTGAATACCGAAGGGTTTAGTCGGCAAAGGGTCAATCAATCGACCCTGCCTGCTAACTTTGAAGGTACGCATTATGTGGGCTCTGGCGTTACCGTGGGCGGTATCGAACGTCTTTATGATCAATTTCTGGCGGGGCAAGTACGTACCTTTACTTCTCAACAAGCACAGCATGAAGCCTTTGCCAATGTGGCTAGCCAGATTAGTAATGTCCTAGGATCTTCTTCGACCAGTTTAGCAACCGGTTTAGAAGCCTTTTTTAGTGCTACGAATGGCGTGGCTAACGATCCGACCTCAATTGCTGCCCGTCAGGTACTGCTGTCGGAAGGTGAGTCGATTACGAATCGATTTAAGACGATTGATAACCAACTAACGCAAATAGATGGCCAATTAGATGGGGCTTTAGCGACGACGCTAACGGAAATCAATGTCATTGCCCAAGGCATTGCCGAACTCAATACCGCTATTTCTGAGCTAAACAGAGGGCCGGGTGGCCAGCCCAATGACTTACTCGATCAACGTGATGCGTTAATTAATCGTTTATCGGAATATGTCTCGGTCAATACGGTAGAAGAAAGTAGTGGTTCTGTCAGTGTTTTTGTCGGTAATGGTCAGGCTCTAGTGATAGGGTCAAGACAGATTGATCTTGCAACAAGACAAGATATATCGACCGATCCACCTCGGCTTGGGATAGCTTATGGTCCAAATGCTATTGATATAACCGCACAAATTTCGGGTGGTAGCTTAGGCGGTGCCTTGCAAGTTCGAGCTGATGTGATAGATGCTGCACGTGCAGAGCTCAATGCTTTGGCAGTAGGCTTGATTGATAGTGTCAATACCATTCAACAACAAGGTGTGACCTTAGATGGCAATGCTGGCGGTAATTTCTTTGGGCCCATTCCGCCTGCAACAACCGTCGCCGGTGCGGGAACCTTATTCGTTGCCATCACGGATCCACGCGATATCGCCGCCGCCTTCCCTGCCGTGGTCTCGACTAGTGCCAGCGTAACGGGAACGGGCACAGTCGAGATCAGCAGTATCGATACCCCGCCACCGTTAACTCTACCCTTGTTTGGCGTCGGGGCCGATATTCAATGGACTTATGATGCGGCTAATAAGCAATATACAGTGACCGATGGCACCAACAGCACGACCATTGCTTACGATCCGGTAAGCGATAGCGGCAAAACAGTTAGCTTGTCAGCGCCTTTTGTTGCGTTAACTGTGACATTGTCTGGCGTCCCTGAGGATACAGATCAATTTACGATAGGTAATAGTACCGCGGTCGGCGATAATAGAAATGCCTTGGCATTGGCTAACTTACAAACACAAAAAGTACTGGCCTCTGGCACACAATCTTTGGCCGATGCTTATAATATTCTAGTGTCAGATGTGGCAACGCGAACAAATAGAGCGGATATTAATAGACAAACCCAACAGGGGTTGCTCGAACAAGTACAAGCGAGATTTGATAGTGTATCTGGGGTGAATTTGGACGAAGAAGCGGCTAATTTGATTCGATATCAACAAGCTTATCAAGCGGCTTCTCAAATTATTACGGTCTCGAATACCGTTTTTAATACCTTACTCGCGGCCCTATAAGGAGGCCTTATGCGTATTTCAACCGGTCAGATTTTTCAACAAGGCTTAACGGCTATGCTGAATCAACAAAATGAGTTGGTCAAAACACAGCAGCAAATTGCGTCCGGCAAAAAATTCACTTCGCCAGCGGATGATCCGGTCGCTGCGGTACAAATTTTAAACTTTGAACGTGAATCCAATTTATTGGGACAATATTTGACCAATGCACAAACAGCAACTAATAAGCTGAGTGCTGAAGAAAGTGTGTTGAAAGGCGTGACTAATGTCTTGCAACGCGTGAGAGAATTGGCGGTACAAGGGTTAAGCGATACTTATTCGCAAAGTGATCGGGCGGATATTGCACAAGAAATAAAACAGTTGAATGAGGAACTATTATCGTTGGCGAATACCAAAGATGCCAGCGGGAATTATATGTTTTCTGGTTTTAGCAGTAATACACAACCCTATACTTCGGTGGGTGCAAGCTACGCAGGAGATGAAGGGCAACGTAATATTCAAGTCGGCCCCGATGTCTTAATTGAAACGAACGACCCCGGCAACGCAATTTTTGAAGCGGAATTTTCACAAACAGTCGTTACTGATAATGTTGGCCCTAGTTCAGCGACGCTAAATATCACCGCGATCGGAGTGAATAATATTATTTCACCTGCGGTGACTGTCAGTTTCGCAACGCCAGATACGTTAACGATCAGTGATGGCACCAATAATGCTGTGGTGACGCCTTATGTAGCAGGTCAGTCGGTAGTCTTAAGTGATTTGGACGTAAACTTTCCAGAGTTGACCTTGCAATTAGATGGTGCGTTAAGTAATGGTGATTCTTATACTTTAGAAACCCAAACGACACCGAGCAATACGGTCTTTAATACGGTTAATGCTTTTGCTGATGCGCTGATTGGGGATGCTGTCGGTAGTAATGATTCCCCTAATAATGGTGACTTTCTAACCAATATTTCAACTGTACTCGAAACCGTGATAGATACTCAGGCCAAGATTGGCGCTAGGATGAACCTTGTTGAGCAGCAAGAAACAATTAGTACCGAACTATCGATAAGTGTGCAGGAAACGTTATCAGGCATACAAGATTTAGATCTGGCTGAAGCGATCTCCAGACTGACCATACAATCGACAGCGTTACAAGCTGCCCAACAAACCTTTTCACGGGTACAAGGTTTGAGTTTATTCAACTTCCTGTAAACAACGAACTAGATCTAAACAGAAGCCAGTTAAAAACGTGAATCGCATCACAAAATAGTGCTCAAGTTCTCCCGTCGCGGGTCGCTAACTTTTTCGGAGACAGTGAATACGTCATTTGAATGTATATCTGTTAATTATAAACGGATTGGCATCCGACCCGGATAGAGGAGAATAGCCATGGCTCAGGTCATCAATACCAACATTGCATCACTGAATGCACAACGTAATTTAAACGCATCACAAAGCTCGCTTGCGACATCTTTGGAAAGACTTTCTTCGGGTCTACGTATCAATAGTGCGAAAGATGACGCGGCTGGTTTAGCTATCACCGATAGATTTACAACCCAAATCCGGGGACTAAATCAAGCAGCACGGAATGCCAATGATGGTGTTTCTTTAGCGCAAACAGGTGAAGGAGCACTGGCTGAAATCACCAATAATTTACAGCGTATTCGTGAATTAGCCGTCCAATCAGCTAATGCAACCAATAATGCCAGTGATCGTGCAGCCTTGGATTTAGAGGTACAGCAACGTTTAGCAGAAATTGATCGTATTGCGAGCCAAACTTCATTTAACGGCACTAAACTACTTAACGGTACTTTTGGTACGGCTTCTTTTCAAGTCGGTGCGAATGTAGGTGAAACGATTGATTTGAACATCGGCTCGGGTACAAGAACAAACCAAATCGGTCAGATTGCAACAGGCACCTCATCTGTTGAAGCCACCGTCGCCGCCTTGACGGGGTCAGGAACGATACAAGTGGGCTCTGCAGCAGCAGTGACAATTGGTGTTTCAACAGCAGGCACGGAAAATGGTCAGTCTTTGGGTAGTGCCTATGCAAAGGCAGAAGCGATTAATTCTGCCAGTGTGCCTGGTTTGACAGCCACCGCGACCAATACAATTGAGTTAACTATTGCGGCCTTTGGTGGTACTGGCGATGCTTCAGATGCCTATGATCTTCGTATTAATGGGACAGATATTTTCTCTGGCTTTAACTTAGAAACGGGCACCTTGTCACAGCAACAAATTACCGATGCCATTAATGCACAAAGTGATAACACGGGTGTGACAGCGGTACTAAATGGTGCTGACCTACAATTAACTGCTGCAGATGGGCGTGATATTGCGATAGGTCAAACATTGACAGGTGTCACGGGCGGATTATCTGCAGGTGCGGGAACCGTTGTTGATGGCATCACATACCGTGCGGGTACAGTTGGTACAGTTGCCAATGCGACTAATAATTCTAACGATGCAACGGCCGTTAATGGTGGTACGGTGACGTTGACAGCACAAGAGAATATTGTTGTGACAGGTGATGGTGCTATCTTAGGTTTTGCAGGTGCGAATGTCACGCTTGCCGTTGATACAACAACACTTAGTACAGTAGATGTTACCAGCGTTATCAATTCAAACAATACGATTTCTCGTATCGATGCAGCATTGAAATCCGTGAGTGATTTACGGAGCACCTTTGGTGCAATTCAGAACCGGTTTGAATCGACTGTGACAAACTTGGCAACGACAGCAGAAAATCTATCAGCGGCACGGAGTCGTATTTTGGATGCGGACTTTGCTGCTGAAACAGCGAACTTAACGCGGGGTCAGATCTTACAACAAGCAGGTACGGCAATTTTAGCGCAAGCGAATGCTTTACCACAAAATGTTTTAAGTCTATTAGGGTAAAACAATAATTGGATGAGCCTGTTTTTTTTCAGGCTCACCAGTTTTTTGACATAATGGAATCAGGAAGGAGAGCGTTATGGAGATCAATAGTCAAACAAAAACGCTGACTTTGGATGTCAATACAGCCAATGTGACCTCTATTGCCAATAGTAAAAACCAACAGTCGGGGCAAAATGTTCCAACAATTGGAAATGATGGGCGATCACAGTCAACGCCAAGAGAAAAATTGACAACGGCGGTAAGCAACATAAATGACCATGTTCAAAGCTTGCAACGGAGCTTGCAGTTTACGGTCGATGAAGTGAGCGGGAAGGATATTGTCACGGTGTTAGATAAAGAGACGCAAGAAGTTATTCGGCAATATCCGTCTGAAGAAGTGTTAGCAATTGCCAGACGATTAAGTGAAGATAAAGATAACGCCATTAGCTTGTTTCATTCTCAAGCTTAACGGTTAGTGTAAGTAGGAGTGTAGAATGGCAATTACAGTCAGTGGTGTTGGTTCAGGCATTGATATTGATGGTTTAGTCAGTCAGCTGGTAGAGGCTGAAGGCCAACCAACGGCACTCCGTTTAGCCCAAAAAGAAGCAACATTTCAAGCAGATTTGTCAGCCATTGGCACACTGAAAAATTATTTGAGTAGCTTTCAGCAGGCGGTGCAAGCTTTACAAACACCGACTGACTTTTTAGGTCGAACTGCGACTTCAAGCGATAATGAGTTATTTACCGGAGTAGCTGATGCAACAGCTGCTCCGGGTAGTTATGAAATTGAAGTGATACAATTGGCGCAAGCAGCCAGACTGAGAAGTAACGATTTCACCTCAGAGTCTGAAGTCATTGGTACGGGGACATTGGATATTAGCCTTGGGGCTAGCACATTCAGTGTAACGATCGACTCAGCTAACCAAACGCTTGAAGGTATTCGTGATGCAATTAATAGTGCGAGTAATAACCCCGGCATCACGGCGTCTATTATCAATGTGGATTCAGGAACACGCTTGATTTTGTCGTCGGATAAAATTGGTGCAGCCAATACGATTACTGTCGAAGCGACGGATAACGATGCTTTAGATGGTTTCGACTTAACTCGTCTGAACAGTGCAAACTTAACGACCATACAAGCCGCGCAAGATGCGATTGTGTTTGTAGATCAGCAACAAGTGACAAGAGAGAGTAATAATTTTTCGGATGTGATCACTGGTGTGACCTTTTCACTGCTTAAAGCAGATGTCGGCACTATCGAGACGTTGACAGTCGGGTTAGATAAATCATCGATTACAAACAAAATTAACAGCTTTGTCGCGGCCTATAATGCGGTGAGCGAAACGATGAACCAATTGTCAGCTTATGATGCCGAGACTGGGATCGCGGGCGCATTACAAGGTGATGCAGGTTTAAGAAACCTTCAAAACCAGATACGCCAAGCTTTATCCGATCCGATTTCAGGTTTAGATGCATCGACATTAGCTGCTATTGGGATCACAACAGATAGCGAAGGCAAACTCAATGTAGATGCGGATGATCTTAATGCGGTGATTAGTAATGACTTCACCGCGGTCTCTAAATTATTTACCAATGATAATGGCTTAGCTAATAAGTTCGATAGTCTGCTAGAGCGTTATGTGGGCTCGGGCGGTATCTTGACCTCTCGTACAGAAGGGATACAGTCCCAAATTGAGTCATTAGCAGATGACAATGAAAGCTTGAATGCTCGTCTTGCTGTTATCGAAGCACGTTATCGCGCGCAATTTATCGCTTTAGATGCTTTCGTTGCACAGTTTCAATCGATAGGGGATTTTTTAACGCAACAGTTAGCTAGTCTGCCTGAACCGAATTCAATTGGAAAAAACTAATCATGCAATGACCGTTGTTGCAATGAGATGCTACTATGCGCAGACACTGCGTTTTAGATTAAAGTTTTAGATTCTATTGCCGATAAAAAGAATAGCGTCAATAACTTAAAGTTGTTGAGTAGACCTACCAAGTAAGGAACAGAGTATGAATACCAACGTCGCAATGCAACAATACCGCCAAAATCATATACAGGGTGGCATTGAAGCCGCTTCACCGCACCGTTTAGTACAAATGTTGATGGAAGGTGCATTGGAAAAGATCTTAGCTGCAAAAGGGTTTATGGCTCAACAAGAAGTGGCTAAAAAAGGCGAACAGATCAGTTGGGCAATCTCAATTATTGATAGTTTACGTTCTTGTCTCAATGTCGACGTGGGCGGTGACTTTGCCCAGAACCTATTTGATTTATACAATTATATGGAACGACGCTTGCTTGAAGCCAATATCGCCAATGATTCCTCGATGTTAGATGAAGTTGGTCAATTGATTATTGAAATCAAATCAGGCTGGGATGCGATTCCTGCTGAATATCATCATAATTCAGCACAGCCAGCATAAAGCGGTTCTATGTCATCACCACTTCCCCTGATTTGTACGCTTATTGCTGAGAGTGAGGCACTGATAACGCTGGCTGAATCTGCTAATTGGGATGTTTGTGCAAGCTTAGAACAGACGCGTCAGGCCAAGTTAAAAACGCTCGATTTACAGCATGTAGAGCTCTCCGAACAAGAGCATCAGCAAGTACAAATCAAAATGCAACACTTGATCCAGTTAAATACACAGCTAAAAGCAGTTTGCCAACAACAACGCACTGAAACCATTGGCGAGTTATCGAAATTAACTGCCGGAAGTCGTGCCAAAAAAGCCTATTCTTAACCGTACTCTCCTGCTTCGCCCGCCAGCCGTCATTTTTTTGACAAGGTATTGAAAAGGTGGTTAACTTCAAACTTCTGAATAACTTACAACGATCACTTCGATCTTATATTAACTTATTCTATTTGGAGAGAAGATGAGTTCAAATAATGTGCTGGTCATTGACGTCGATCCGGAGCGACAGGTTTTATTATCGACGTTGATTGAATTTATTAATTGCCGAGCCATTATTGTAGACAATCCGGATAGTTGGTTTGATGATGCCGGAACCTTGACAGACATCGTGATGGTGCTGGTTGGCGACTGCGGCGATAGACATCAAACGCGGCAAGTGTTACGTGAATTAGTCAATCATGAAGTGCCATTACCGGTGTTCACGTTTGAGCTACCAGAAACTGAAAGCCTAAACTTCCCGGGAGTGCTGGGGACATTACGTTTTCCCGTGAAATACCCGCAATTGAGCAATGCCCTACAGCAAGCAACAGTGTATCGCGGCCAGCATGAAAACAAACAACAGCAACAACCGGATATCAGGCCGCTGATTGGCAATAGCCCGCGTATGAAAGACGTCTCCCAGATGATAGAGCAGGTGTCGGGCTCTGAGGCAAATGTGCTGATACTCGGCGAGTCAGGTACCGGAAAAGAAGTGGTTGCGAGAAATTTACATCACCTTTCTTCTCGACGCCTTAAACCACTAGTGCCCGTAAATTGCGGTGCTATCCCTGCTGAATTATTAGAGAGCGAATTATTTGGTCACGAGAAAGGCGCTTTTACCGGCGCGATTACAACCCGCAAAGGTCGCTTTGAAATGGCCGAAGGTGGTACGCTATTTCTAGATGAAATTGGTGATATGCCGCTACCAATGCAAGTCAAGTTACTACGAGTGTTGCAAGAAAAGACCTATGAACGCGTAGGTAGCAGTAAACCGATGACGGCCAATGTGCGTGTCATCGCTGCGACCCACCGGAATTTAGAAGCGCATATCGAAGAAGGGCACTTTAGGGAAGATCTTTATTACCGTTTAAATGTCTTTCCAATTGACATGCCGGCATTACGTGAAAGACCAGAAGATATTCCCTTATTAATTCATGAACTCATTACGCGAATAGAACATGAAAATCGGGGAAGTGTCAGTCTCACGGCTGCTGCCATCGCGTCTTTGTGTCGGTATGATTGGCCTGGCAATGTCCGTGAATTGGGGAATGTGATAGAACGGTTAGTCATTCTGTACCCCTACAGTACGGTCGATTTTGATGATCTGCCCGAGAAATATCAGTCTATGGATGGGGAGCTACCCGAGGCCGTAACAAAAGTCATTGCGCAAACACCTATGCAGAAAGCGCCGGTTCAATCTAAGCCTACATCGGTGACACAAAGCGAGTCAGCACCTTTGGACGTAGAGGAACTACCCGAAGAAGGTTTGGATTTGAAGCAACATTTAGCCAATTTAGAATACTTATTAATTAAACAATCTCTCGACGAGTCTTTAGGGGTTGTTGCCCATGCAGCCAAAAAGTTAAAAATGCAACGCACCACCTTAGTCGAGAAGATGCGTAAATACGGTATTCAAAGAATGGGCGACTGACGGTCAAGCTGTCATTTCATTGACTACGTAAAAAAATAAATAAGTAAGCAATTGATTTAAAACAGTTTAAATAATAAGGCATAATTTTTGCTCTTGTACGGATAGCGTTAGATATTTCGTATGGGAGCAAGGTGAATGAGCTTAAAACAAATTATTGAGTCTGCAAATATTTTACATTTGCATGATCGGTACAAGCCGAGCACTACGCGTTCTGTGACAGAACCAACACGGGATCATGATGAGCGTCTAACGGAACAGTTATTACGTAGTCGCCATGAACAACATATCAAAGCCGAGCAAGCTAGCCGGCTGGCTAATCGTATGGCACAGCTGCTCGAAGTTTTACCGGGTGGCGTCGTGGTCCTAAATGGCCAAGGTAAAGTGCAACAATGTAATGCCGCGGCAGTCAATATGCTCGGTGAACCTCTGCAGAATGAATATTGGGCTAGCGTTATCCAACGTGCTTTTGCCCCAAAACCTGATAACAGCTCAGATATTGCGTTATTGGACGGTCGCTTAGTCCATATTTCAACCAGCCCATTGCAAGATGAACCCGGCCAAATCGTGTTATTAAACGACGTCACCGAAACCCGTCAATTGCAACTGAAAGTTTCTCATCTCCAACGTTTATCAGCGATGGGTGAAGTTGCTGCGAGATTAGCACATCAGATCCGTACGCCGCTATCCTCAGCAATGCTCTACCTGTCACCATTGATGAAAGAAGATACCGCACCAACATTACGTCAGAATTTTGCCAAAAAGTTACACAAAAGTATTACCCATATGGAAGGTCTGATCAAAGATATGTTGGCCTTTTCACGAGGAGATATGGCCAGTACAGCCCCAGTATCGGTCGATACTTTATGTGAAACGGTCGAACAGCAGTTTATATCGCAACCCGGCGCCGAGAAATTTCATCTTCAAGTCAATAACTCCTTAGACAACGCCTATGTTTATGGGAGCCAAGATGCACTAAGTAGTGCGATTCATAATTTACTCAATAACGCTAAGCTAGCCTGCGAATCTAAAGGTGAGATCACCGTTTATGCCGAGTATGTCGAAGATGAACAAGGCTTTGAATGGGTCGAAATCAGTGTCGAAGATACCGGTATTGGTATTTCCCCAGCAGACCAAGCGCAAATATTAACTCCATTTTATACCACGCGTTCTTCAGGTACGGGTCTCGGTCTTCCCGTGGTGAATTCAATTGCAAAAGCCCATAGAGGAACTTTATGGTTTGCAAGTGATCAGGGCGAAGGTAGTACGTTTTGCATTCGACTCCCCAAATACAAGGAGATCAATAGCAAGGTAGAATCAAAACAAGATAAGGAACTCAGAGCATGAACCAAGCTACTATTTTAGTTGTAGAGGACGACAGTAACCTTCGTGAAGCATTATGCGACACATTAGAATTAGCGGGCTATAAAGTGACTTCAACCGATCACGGTCAAAGTGCGCTCAATAAATTGGCCAATGAAGATATCGGTTTATTATTGAGTGACCTGCAAATGCGCCCTATGGATGGGCATACTTTACTCAAGAAAGCCAAAGCCTTGATGCCTGATCTACCCGTTTTGTTGATGACGGCATTCGGAACGGTACAAGGTGCGGTCGATGCTTTGCATGAAGGCGCTAGCGATTACTTGATTAAACCTTTTGAAGCCGATGACTTACTGGAAAGAGTGCAACGTTATGTGAGGACGATTGGTTTAGATGGTGATATGGTTGCGGTCGATAAATCGTCACGGGACTTGGTCTCCTTATCGCGCCGAGTAGCAGATACCGATGCCACGGTGTTAATTAGTGGCGAAAGCGGTACGGGTAAAGAGGTGTTAGCGCGTTTTTTGCACAATAACTCGGCTAGGAAAGCGAATCCTTTCGTGGCGATAAACTGTGCTGCTATTCCGGAAAATATGCTGGAGGCGACCCTGTTTGGCTATGAAAAAGGCGCTTTTACAGGGGCGAGTCAAGCCTATGCAGGGAAATTTGAACAAGCTAACCACGGTACCATTTTGCTGGATGAAATTTCAGAAATGGACTTGAATCTACAAGCTAAACTGCTACGCGTTTTACAAGAGAGAGAAGTCGAACGTATTGGGGGGCGTAAGACGATATCTCTGGATGTGAGGGTATTGGCAACCACCAACAGGTTATTAAGAGATGAAGTGACAGCCGGCCATTTCCGTGAAGATTTATTTTATCGTTTAAATGTTTTTCCTTTACGTTTATTGCCATTACGCGAACGTAGCGAAGATATTATGCCTTTGTCTTATCAATTGGTTCAAAAACATTGTGAAATGACCCAACGTGCGATGCCAACATTTAGCCAATGCGCTGAAAAAAGCCTATTAAGTCATCCATGGTATGGCAATGTCCGAGAATTGGATAACGTCTTACAGCGTGCGTTGATTTTGCAGACGGGGCAAACCGTGACTGCCAAAGATTTGGCATTTGAAAGCATGAGTGGAAGTCAAAATAACATCACACAAGCAGAAGAAGCCCCTGTATCGACGAGTTTGGGAGATGATTTACGTAGTCATGAACAGCGCCATATTTTAGATGCTTTAGAAAAAAATAATTGCAGTAGACGCTTAACAGCCAAAGAGTTAGGCATTAGCGAGCGAACGTTGAGATACAAGATCTCTAGCTTTAGAGAGCAAGGTATTACTATTCCAGAAAAAAATGGCAAGAAGTCTGCATAAGACTATGTCGTACTCAACGCTAATTGGAGAAAGACAATGATAAACGGTATTGACCCAAATCAATTGCTAACGCATATGAGAGCTGCGCAAGCGCAAGCTACGCAACAGACACAATCTACCGGAGAGCTGAAGCAAGGTAGTGTTGATAATGTCGATTTTTCCAAACTGATTAAGTCCGCCGTGGATCAAGTGAATGAGACACAACAAGCCTCGAGCAAGTTGAAAACAGCGTTTGAAATGGGCGATCCCAATGTCACCTTAGCCGATACGATGATTGCGTCACAAAAAGCCTCAGTCGCTTTTGAAGCTACGGTGCAAGTGAGAAACAAATTAGTGCAAGCTTATGAAGATGTGATGAGAATGAGCGTGTAATCATCTTCCATTTTTAATCGAATCACCATTTCAAGAGTAATACTATGGAAAATGCACCGGTCACAAGCAATGCCAAGCCAACCCCAGCAAGACCCACAACATCGCTAGGTGCGATGCAGAGTAATGTCTCGCGGCAGCCGATGATGAAGCAGATAGGGTTTCTATTGGCGATTGCAGCAAGTATCGCCTTAGGTGGTTATGTGTTGATGTGGTCTCAGACACCGAATTACCAAGTACTTTTTAATGACTTGCAAGCGAAAGAGTCTTCAGAAATCGTGGCGGTGCTTCAACAATCGGATGTGGATTACAAGGTTGATCATAGTACGGGTGCCGTGATGGTGCCAGCATCAAAAGTTCAAATGTTACGAATGAAATTAGCAGCCGAAGGTCTGCCACGCAGTGTCTCACCCGGGATGGAAATGCTGAATCAAGATCAGGGCTTTGGTACCAGCCAGTTTATTGAACGGGCACGATATCAACATGCGATGGAAGAAGAGCTATCGCGCTCGATTTCTGAAATTTATAATGTCCGAAGTGCCAGAGTACATTTAGCCATTCCGAAACAATCAGTCTTTGTTCGTGATCGTAAGCCGCCGAGCGCTTCGGTGGTGGTAAATTTATATTCCGGCCGTAATTTGGAGCCTGGCCAAGTCGCTGCGGTCACACACATGGTCGCTTCCAGTGTGCCGAATATGTCGAATAAAGATGTCACGATTGTTGATCAAAAAGGCAGTTTGTTGACGCAAACAGATCGAGACCAAAACCTCGCCATGAGCGATACGCAGCTCGAATACACCCAAAAATTAGAGCAAAAGTATATTCAACGAATTGAAGATATTTTGTCTCCTATCGTTGGCGTCAATGGTGTCAGGGCACAAGTGGTCGCCGAAGTAGACTTCACCATGACGGAACAAACTCGCGAGAGTTATAATCCTGATACCGTGGTGATGCGTAGTGAACAAGTACAAGAGGAAAGTCGCACAGGAAGTGTCGGTTCGGCACTTGGCATTCCTGGTGCGGTGAGTAACCAGCCACCAGTAGCCGGTACCAGCGCTGACGCCTTAGCGGAAAGTGGCCAAACAGCAGCCACGGCGTTGCCGGGCAGTTCAAGTAAGCAAAGCACCAGAAATTTTGAGCTAGATAGGACGATTAGCCACACCAGAGTCGCGCCGGGTTCAGTGAGAAAGTTGAGTGTCGCGGTGTTAGTGGATGAGCGCCGAACCCCAGGAGAAGAAGGGACGACTCCTTTATCAGAAGCCGAAATGACGCGAATCAATGCCCTGATTATGGATGCAATTGGCTTTAATCAAGCACGAGGTGATAGTCTCAATGTGGTTAATGCGGCCTTTATGTCTTTACCTGAACAAGAAGCTCTGCCTGAATTACCGATTTGGGAGGAAGCATGGGTTTGGGATGTTGCCAAACAAGCATTAGGCGGTTTATTGGTCATCTTTTTGATGCTCGGTGTCATTCGCCCCGCGTTTAAAGATTTGAATAAAGTTCATGTGGATCCGGAAGCCGAAGCAGCCGTCCAAAATTTATTAGCCACCAAAACGGCTGGCGGCACTGATGATAGAATTGTCACGGGCGCTGAAGGCATGGAAGGACAACTTAATAATGTACGGAGTTTAGTGCAACAAGATCCTGCATTGGTGGCGCAAGTCGTCAAAAATTGGACTATGAGTGAAAGCTAATGGCTGAACAACAAACGAGAACTTTATCGGGTACTGAAAGGGCGGCAGTATTTCTACGCTCTATCGGTGAAGCTGAAGCGGCAGAAGTGTTAAAACATATGGCGCCGAAAGAAGTCCAAAGAGTGGGGCAAGCGATGGCAACATTGACCAATGTTTCACGAGATGAAGTGAAAAATGTCTTAGATACATTTGTGACCACGGTCGAAGCGCAGACAGGACTCGGTATTGGCTCTCAAGACTATGTTCGAAATATGTTGGTGAACGCCTTAGGTGAAGATAAAGCGGGAAGCGTGTTAGATCGGATTTTGTCAGGGGGCAACACTTCAGGTTTAGAACAGCTGAAATGGATGGATGCCCGAGGCATTTATGAAGTCATTAAATTGGAACATCCCCAGATCATTGCCATTGTGTGTTCATTCTTAGAATCCGATCAAGCGGCACAAGTGCTGAGCCTATTTCCTGACCGAGATCAATCGAATATTTTACTTCGAATCGCCACCTTAGATGGTGTACAGCCAAATGCGTTGACCGAGCTCAATAGTATTTTAGAAAGGCAATTCAGTGGCGCATCACGCGGACAAAAGACCTCCGTCGGTGGACTGAAAGCAGCCGCGGATATTTTGAATTTTGTTGAGACCAGTATTGAAGCGTCTATTATGGAACAAATCAAAACAGCAGAGCCGGATTTGGGACAAAATATTGAAGACTTGATGTTTGTATTTGAAAATCTCATTGATGTTGATGATCGTGGTTTCCAAACATTGATGCGTGAGATTCAAACCGACGAATTAATGTTGGCCTTAAAGGGTTGTGATAATGACCTGAAAGAAAAATTCTTTAGCAATATGTCACAACGCGCTGCTGAAATGATGCGAGATGATCTTGAAGCCAGTGGCCCCGTGCGGATCAGCGATGTTGAAGCTGCACAGAAATCAATCTTAGCTACCGCGCGTGCACTATCCGATAAAGGTGACATCATGTTAGGTGGAGGCGCTGGAGATGACTTCCTCTGATAAAGAATTAATCACAGAACATGCCAATGTGGTGACGGCCGAAGAGCTTGCCGATTACCAACGTTGGCAAGCGCCGCATGTGGTGTCGGTTGAAGATGTGAAAAAAAAGCCAGATGCTTTCTTAACGGTGGAAGATATTGACGCCCTACAAATGCAAGCGCAACAAGAAGGTTATAAAGCGGGTTTCGAACAAGGCCAAGCAGCAGGGCATCAAGCTGGCTTAGACAACGCTCAAAAAAACGTCGATCAAAAAATGATGTACTTACGCCAAATACTCACGACGTTAAATAACCCACTGGAAAGCCTAGACGCAGAGATCGAAAACGATCTGGTTTCTCTGGTCACCAGTGTGGCGCGTCAAGTGATTCGTAGAGAGTTGAAAGCCGAGCCAGAACATGTGATTGGTGCCGTGCGCGCAGCCTTAGCGGTATTACCGATTAATGATCGTAAGATAACAATAATCTTGCATCCTCAAGATACTGAGTTAGTCCAAAAAGGCCTATCGCTGGATGAGGAGGATGGCAAGTGGCGTTGGGTTGATGATCCAACCATGCAGCGTGGCGGATGCCGAATCGAAACAGCAAACACCTTGATAGATGCCAGTGTTGAAGCACGCCTTGAAAGTGTTATCAATACCTTATTGGGGGGAGAGCGGACGGATGACCGAGCCGACTGACACGCCGATAGATTTTGCATCGATGTGTGATCGAACGGTTAAATGGCGCGGCCAGTTAGCGGCTTTTCAGCAACATCTAGACAATAACACTGTCGAAGGATTATGCATTGAAGGTAGGCTCACCAGAATGGTTGGCTTAACCCTCGAAGCCGTCGGTTTTAGTGCCCCTATCGGCAGTCGCTGCGAAATACAGACCAGCACGGGTAAGCCTATCGAAGCCGAGGTCGTTGGATTTTCAGGCGAAACGCTGTATTTGATGCCAACGGGTGATATTCGTGGCTTGGTGCCGAATGCGAGGGTCAAGCCGATTCCTCACGACTCTCAAGTGCCCGTCAGCGCGGCATTATTAGGCCGAGTCATAGATGGCGCAGGGAAGCCTTTGGATGGTAAGGGACCAATCAAATTTAAAGACAGAGTGCCGCTTCATGGCGAACCTATTAACCCATTAGCACGTGCGCCAGTGAGACAGCATCTTGATGTCGGTGTAGAAGCGATTAATGCTTTATTAAGTGTCGGTAGAGGACAACGGATGGGGTTGTTTGCCGGTAGTGGTGTCGGTAAAAGTGTGTTGTTAGGCATGATGACGCGCTTTACGGAAGCCGATGTTATTGTCGTCGGCTTGATTGGTGAGCGGGGACGAGAAGTCAAAGAGTTTATTGAAGATATTTTGGGTGAAGTTGGGCTGGCCCGCGCGGTGGTAGTCGCCTCGCCAGCAGATCATTCGCCTTTAATGCGTTTACATGGCGCGATGTTAGCGACCAGTATTGCCGAATATTTTCGTGACCAAGGGCAACAAGTCCTCTTATTAATGGACTCTTTAACCCGTTATGCCCAAGCCCAACGTGAAATTGCACTGGCTATTGGCGAGCCACCGGCAACCAAAGGTTATCCGCCTTCGGTATTTTCATTATTACCGCAGTTAGTCGAACGGGCGGGAAATGGTGCTAATGGCGGCGCGATTACCGCAATTTATACCGTATTGACCGAAGGCGATGATCAACAAGACCCTGTGGCCGATGCGGCACGGGCTATTTTGGATGGACATATCGTCTTATCAAGACAATTAGCCGAGTCAGGGGTTTATCCCGCTATCGATATCGAGGCGTCGATTAGCCGAGTGATGCCTCAAATTATTGCGCCCGAACATTTGGCCCAAGCGCAATACTTTAAACAGATCTATGCAAGATACCGTCAGAATCAAGATCTTATTAATATCGGGGCTTATGCGATGGGGACCGACGCCAAAATTGACGAAGCCATTGCGATGTTCCCTCAGTTACAAGCGATGATCCAACAACCAATGCATCAAGCCGTCAATTGGGATCAAAGTTTGAGTCAGTTGGCAGCAAGCCTAGAGCCTCCTAAGGTTCAAACGATGCCCAACAGGCAACCACCGGCTATTGTGAAATAGCGGTAGGTGATAATCGCCTTTAAACTTGCTATGGTAAGCATATGAAGCGTTCGCAAAGACTCAATCCTGTTGTTGATATCGCTGCCGAGGCCAGTGCGAAAGTATTGCTGAAAGTCGGCGAGGCCAATACTGTCTGGCGTCAAAACAGCGTACAACTCGATGATTTAATAAAGTACAAAAGTGAGTATTTACTTCGGTTTCGTGCGGGAGAACAATTGTCGATCAGTGCTCAAAAAGTCATGGAGCTACGTGCGTTTTTAGTGCAGCTCGATCAAGCTATCGCATCACAACAACGACAAGTCGAAACCAGTTTACGAATACTACAACAGCAACAACAAGCTTGGAAAAAAGTGCGTAGTAAAGAGCAAGCTGTTCAATCGCTAATTGACCGTTATCAACAAGAAGAAATACAGGTTGAACTCAAACTAGAGCAGCGTGCGAATGACGAACTCAATACCGTTCAATGGCATCGAAAACCTAAATAAACTCCCCCGATATATCTCTATACGTCAGCATTATTTTTGACTGGCACGGTCTCTGCATTAAAGCCTATAAGTAGAGAATATCACGCCATTTGGTTAAATCAACATAAAGGCCTGTAACAACGATATAACAAGGTGTGACAGAGGATTTAGACTGGTGTGCGTGCTTTAATTTAGCGATAAGCGGTAAGCTAAAACGGCAATTATTAGCCTCATCGCTACCCATGTATTTCGACGTATGATGCAATATAGAGGTCAAAAGTAAAATAAATCATGGCAAGTGCGTTAATACAATTTGACAGCGTGTTGGGGAGGACAGAGTTAACAGCGCTGTACCCAAGACTGCTGTCCGCTTTGCTTGAGGATCAGCCTCTTGTGCTTGAGTGTGGGCAAATAACGCAAGTTGATACGGCCGCAATACAACTGCTTTATGCCTTTTCTCAACAAGCAGAAATTCATGGTAAGCGACTGCAATGGTTGCAAGTGAGCGAGGTCTTTTTGCAAGCAGTACGTTTATTGGGGTTAAGGGATTTTCTGGCACAGATAAGGACTGAAGATGTTATCTGATACTTTGGCTAGCCCAAACAGTTTTGTTGTGCAAAGTGTCGCTAATCTTGATCTGATGGTCAAGGCATTATCAAGCGAAGACAGGACCTTGGACAAGGATTCATCTTTTATTCTCGAAAAAGTCAAAGACGGTGCAACGGCTTTGGGTTTAATGTTTGTCACCGAGCTCGCTACGGATTTAGAAAGGGTGTTGCTGGATATTCAATTACACCAACGGCCACTTACGCCAGCTGTTCGTGCGGCTTTGTTGTCGGTCATAACTGTATTGAAAGACAGTCTGCTGGATAATGACCAAGCGGATAAATCGAATGCAAAAAGCACAAACGACGTCAATCCGATCAAGCAACACATCAGCGCGCAGCACAACGATAATGACAAGGCGATGCCAGTGGGGCTGCGAACCTGGGATATTGATTTCAAACCGTTATCGACCTATCTACACTCGGGCGGCGAACCGCTGGCTATTTTCCAGGCGTTGGCGATTCTGGGTGATCTTAATGTTGAGGTTGACCAATCTGACTTACCGCTATTTTCGGAATTAGACCCTGAACAATGTTATTTATCATGGCATTTAAACTTAACCAGTTATGCCACTCAACAAGACATCGAAGATATTTTTAAGCGTTATCAGGCCGAGGAGCAAATGGTCATCACGCGACCGGAAAATACGGTATTGCCGTTATCGATGCTAGCCCACGCACCAGCACAAACCGACAAGCTTGATATGCTGCAAAGCTTGCTGTTAGAGCTAACGCAGACGCAGCAGACATTGCTCCAGATAGGCGAACACTTTAACCCAGCACTATGGCCAAAATTTGACGCCAATCTCACGCAATTAGTAGCGCATACCCACGCCATTGAGGACGTGGTTGGTCAAATGAGAATGTGGCCAATACATCACCTTTACCAGCATGTGAAGTTAGTGATTGATGCGTTAGCCGAAACGCTAGGCAAGAAAGTCGAACTGATGCTATCAGGTGGCGAGTTGGAAGTAGATAAAGCTATTTTAGAGAAAGTCATCGATCCTGTCGTGCAACTGGTTACTATTGCTCTTGAGCATGACAATGTTGATGACGTAACAGTGCAATTAACATGCACGCTTCAAGATGGATACATCGTCATCGTCATATTGTGTTCTGGTACCAGTGCCGGGATAGCCGGACCTTTGCCAGAGAACGGGGCGTCAACGTTTACTATTGAGACTGTCAAAAAAGCGATTGGCAGTTTGAACGGCAATATTAAGATGGACTCAATACCTGAACAAGGCGTGATGTTCACGGTCTCTGTACCGCAACAACACTGGATCATGCAGGGACAAGGGATCATGGTGGGTGACGAACAGTATATTTTGCCGCTGTCGTTGATAATTGAGTCGCTAGAAATCGCGCCCGATCAACTAAAAAATATTGCCGGGAAAGGGGACTTATATTTATTTGATGATGCCTATATTCCCGTCTTCTCGCTGACACAATTACTCGATCTCGCAACGTGGAAACGCCCAGCACAACAGCTCCTGATCATCATGGATATTGCCGGTCAAAAAATAGGCATAGTCGTGGATGAATTATTAAGCCAACAACGTGTCGTGGTAACACATTTAGAAAGGCATTACTGTCAGGTAAAAGGCTTTTATGGTGCGAGTATCATGGGGGATGACTCCGCGGCATTGGTGCTCAATATTGCGGCGTTAATCGAACACCATACACGGCCTTTTGATGATAAGGCTACGTTAAATGACGTCGAGGTGCGCTCATGATAGAGGAGTTAAACGCCCCGCCCTTGTGTTCAACAAGCGATGCCTATTTGATATTAAATTTAGGCGAAGCGGTGTTTGGTATTGAGGTCTCGAAGATCATAGAAATGAGAAATTGGCTTGCTGTCACACGCTTACCAAAAACCCCCGATTATGTCTGTGGACTACGCAATGTGCGTGGCAATATTGTGCCCATCATGGACTTACGGCAGCGCTTGGCATTGGCTAAAAAGGCGCATGACAAGACGACTGTGGTTATTTTGCTGCAAGTCAACGATAAAGCAAGACAAACTACGAAGGTCATGGGCCTTGCCGTTGATGCCGTATCCGATGCTTTGCCAATAGCATCAAACAGCATCAAAGCCGCACCAGATTTCGGACAACAGCTGAATACAAGTTATATCAAAGGCTTATCAGAAATAAACGGTAATCTGGTGACGTTATTAGACACCGATATGCTATTTAGCATTGATGCCTTAGTGTAGTTGGGTGATTCAGGTTAATTTGTAGTGACAAGGGTAATCGCAATTATGAATCAGCAAGCACAAGTGGGGAAAACGACACTGGCGTTGGGTTTGGCTTATGCTTTAGCGCGTAAAGGTCAGAGCGTGTTAGCGATTGATTTAGACCCCGCAAGTCGACTAACAAGCTTGTGCGGTATACCGTCGTCAACGAGGGGTATAGATAAAGTGTTGTTAGAGGGCTCGCCTTTATTGCAAGTAAAAACGACCTTAGCAGCGGGTTTTGATGTGGTGCCTTCAGGGACTCAGTTAATAGCCTATGAACAGCGTGAGGGAGATGAGATGCACCGAGCTTACCGTTTAAAACAAGCGATAGAAACACTGGATCAGCAAGATTTTATTCTCATCGACTGCACTAGCAAGCCAGGACTGTTAACAATGAGTGCCATGTTTGCGGCAGATGAAGTGTTAATACCAACGACGAGTAGCTACCTTTCTTTACAAGGTTTGGTGCGTGTTATTCAATTATTTAAACGCTTGAAACTGACCTCAACAAGCAAAAAAATATGGTTAACCTTGACTCAAGGAAGGGCCGATAATCCAGTGGCAGAAGAGGTTAAGTGTAAGTTATTGCATTATTTTCCGGGTCGAGTATTCAATACATCGATAAGGCATGATGAGACCTTGACTGCAAACCAGCATCAGAATGAAGCCATGGTTGACTATCAACAAGATAGTATGGGGGCTGAGGACTACTTCTCGCTCGCTCAAGATATGATAGAAGGGAGAGTCAGCTAATGGCTGAAAAGACAACGCTCACACCACAATTGCCAGAGGCAGAATCTAAAAAACGAACTCGGACGCGATATAATCTTGCGTCATCGATGGTAAAGCAGAAAGGTAGCAAAACGACATTAGAAATCGTAGAACACAGTTTTGCTAAATTGATCGAACAAGGTGAGCTCTTAACCGTTCGCTTTTTCGAACGACTGTTATCTGAACACCCCGATCTTGCGCCTTTATTTAACGGCGTGTCATTAGATGGTCAACAAAAGAAATTTTTTGCATCGTTGGTGTTGATTGTACAAAGCTTGCGTCAACCTGACGTATTGGCTGATTATTTACGAGGTTTAGGTGCAAGACATCAACATTATGGTGTCAAAGCTCGATACTACCCGTTAATGATAGAAAACTTGCTGGCGGTCATGGCCGAATTATCCGGCAGCGAATGGACTGCCGATGTAGCACAAGCTTGGCAAGAAACCCTTAGCGAAATCACGGCCACGATGATGGCCTCCTCTGACCGAGACGAAGCGATAACCGACCCGCACAGCGAACAAAGGTCTGAGCCAATAGCGGCTGATACCGAGGCATCAGCAAGCCCAGAGACCGAACTCGTCCAGTTACGAGGCTCGGTGGATGAATATCAAGCTCAGTTATTGGCAATAGAAAAAATAATGGCCGTAGCCAGCTTTGATATGACAGGCAGTATACTGGATGCAAATGACCTTTTCTCAACCTTGATGGGCTATGAAAAGGCGGCACTCATCGGACAGTCGCACCATCACTTACTCAAAGAAGGGCAGAATTACGTCGCATTATGGGAATGTCTCAATCAAGGCGAAGGACAAGCAGGGGAGTTCCAGTGGCGACGTAGTGATGGCACGTTTGTGTCAGTTCAAGCCAGTTATCACGTTATCTTAGACGATGATAAAAGGCCATTGAAAGTGGTTTGTCATATGAGTCCGATGACAGGTATGAAGCTCGCTCAGGGTGCCGTCGAGGCGCTGTTATCACAAGCATCTAGTGTGATGAAATCGGTATCTAAGGGAAATTTTACGCAAAAAATAGAAGGGATCTATGATGGCAGTTTAGCCGTCTTACAAACGGCAATCAACGATGCGATTGATAATCTTGCCACGATACTTAAGCAAACACACAAAACTGCAGCCAATATCAATATTTCGGCCACAGAAACAGTAAAAGACATTATTGATTTAAGTACACGAATAGATCAACAAGCAGCCTTAGTCGAGCAGACAGCTTCAACACTAGCGCGTTTAGCCATTGATAAACAGCAAAGCACTGTGAATGTCGACCCAATCCAACAATGGGTACTGGATGTGCAAGGGCAGTTGGAAACCAGTCGGTCGCTAATGGAACAATTGATAACAGAGACGACGGTATTGATGCCGTCTTATTTCGGTAAAACGGAGACCATCAATGAGCTTGATGATATTGCTTTTCAAATCAATTTGTTGGCATTGAATGCCGCTGTTGAGGCCGCGCGAGCAGGCGTGCACGGTCGTGGCTTTGCACTGATTTCAACCGAGTTGAAAAATTTAACACATCGCGCAGCCGCCATGGTCAGGGAGATAAAGGTAGACGGAATTGAAGGTGAACAAAAAGTGCATTCAAACCTGATATTAATGAAAGAGAGCGACCAAAACTTGGAGCAGCTCATCAATAACGCGGCACACCTTCAACATAGCCGTGCCCAACTGAAGATATCAGAGCATGGACAAGGGCTTAATACAGATCAAATTAGCCAGATGGTTAAGCAGTTGAGCGAAATGATGCAACGCAATGTGCCATTTGTAGATAAAGCGGTATCGATGAGCCAATTTTTAGACGAGCAAAATAGAACATTACAGGAGCTTGTGGATTTCTTTGAATTTGGGAGGGAGTAAAAGCGGCATCGATGACCTCGATAATGAAAACCAAAGGCGAAGGATCATCATGAGGCGAGCACATTGGCTGCCGGTTTTATCACGGGTTGCTTGGTATATAAATTGCTTAATCTTCCCAAGAGATACTCTTTTTATCAACGGATGCGAGACCTAGTCATGACTCAGGAAGTGTTGCTCAAAATAGATGTGCCAGCGAACCCAGCGGTATCGGTCCGATCACAAACTGGTGCTGAAACACGAGAAGACGTTGACAATACACGTTATCAGGCATTTGCATCGGAATTGGGTAAACATATAGACAAGCAAATAGGCTCCCGTCACTCAGAAGCTCAACCAGAAAAACTAGCGACTAGCGCAACGACGGCTCAAACCGCGGATGAGGCGAAAGCGGAAAAAATACTGGATAAAAACGGCAATCCATTGCCATCAGAGGCTACGCTGACAGTTAAGTTAACCCAGCAGTTGCTGGGTGATTTTGAAGGTGATCCCTCGGAAAAACAAGAATTAACGCAAATTATTGAACAGTTTGTACACCGCTGGGTTAACAACGAAAGGTCTGATATCGACCTAGAAGATGGTATTAGTACGCTGTTAAACCAATTATTAGATGCGGGCTTGGTTAACCAACCAGTCGCTACAGTGTCACAGACTCCTGAGGTGACGCTACCTACGACACAGGACGTCAACAAGGTAATTGCCTCTGTGGTGACGACAGCGTTAGCGACGAGTGAAGACCCAACAATTCAACAACAAGCTGTGTTTGAAGGTATTGCCGCACCACAACCCCTTAGATTGCAACAAGTCCAGACCGTGGATCAAGTCAAGACAGTGGACCCAGCGCAAAAGATAGAAAACACGACAAACAAGGTGGCGCAAGTTGAAGCTGCTGCTTCAGTGATTCAGCGACTGAAAGAGATAGTGATTGATGAAGTCTTCATTACCTCCAAAGAGGCGGGTGACAAAACCCAAAGTATCGCCAACGCAGTGAAACAATTATTGACAGCCAAGTCGGTGAAAACCAATCTCAACGAACAAACCATAACATCAGTACAAACGCCCCAAAAAGACATACCGTTAAGGGCGGATATCTTACAAGCATTGACGACAAAAACGACCAATGCCTCCCTTGCCCAGACCCCATCGAGGGAGGGGGCTTTGATCGTGACCACAAGTCCTATTTTACAGGGCGAGACGAAGTTGGTGACAGACAAAGCAGCAGAGCGCATTGGACAGCTAGTCGACTTATTGCAACCTGCGAAAGCGGATGAACAACCTTCTCGTACCGTATTGACGGACAAAGCTGGACCTACCATGCCGTCTTTAACGCCCGTGTCGGTGACAAATAACAATATACGCGCGGACCTGCCGACATTAGATATACAGCCATCATTACAAACCAAGGCATGGAATAATGTATTAAGCAGTCGTGTAGTTTGGATGGCGAGTGAAGGTATTCAGCAAGCCGCTTTAAAACTTAACCCTGCAAACCTAGGGCCAGTAGAAGTGAGACTGACGATGCACAATGAGCAGGCAAATGTCACTTTTATCGCGCACAATGCTGTAACGAGAGATGCGTTGGAGCAAGCCCTACCAAGATTACGGGAAAGTTTTATAGAAAATGGTTTAGAATTGGCCGACGCTAATGTGTCGGACCAAGCTTCCCAACAAACGAATGATGAAGAGATGTCCCCGGACCATGAAACCGATCAAAATGGCAATATCATTGTCGTTAAGGATGAAAATATTCATGAAAATGCAGAAGCGGTCGTTACTGATACTAGTCAAAATATTAAGCTAGGATTAAGTGTTTATGCTTAAAGTAAGCCCTTTGGACAAAGGAATTGTGGATGTTTAAGTTAGAAAACTATTCGTTAAAAAAACGGATGCAGCTAATGGCGGTCATTGGCATCATTGGTTTATTTACCTTAACGGTCATTTATTGGTGGCTTGGTGCGTCAGGTATGAGTCATGCGGAACAAGGTAAAATTGGTTTGTTATTTACGATTATTGCTAGTCTCTCACTTTATATTATCGCCACCTATATCGGTAATTTTGGTGCACAACGCGCGAATAGTATCGTCGCGAGTATTCAAAACATTAAACAAGGTGATTTGACACAAAAAATTGTGATATCAGGTAAGAGTGATTTTAGCTGGATGGCTTATGAGTTAGATAGTGCCCGCAAAAACGTCTCGACCTTAGTACATACCTTGATTGGCGGGGTGGCGCAATTGGACACTGCCACAAAAAATATGACTTCTATCAGCAACGAGACAGTTGAGGGTGTGTTGCTACAGCAATCTGAAACCAGCCAAGTGGCGACGGCGATGAATGAGATGGCAGCTTCCGTGCAAGAAGTGGCTAGAACAGCAGCCAATACTGCGGAAACAGCCCGTAATGCCGATGGTGAAGCTCAAGCGGGTAAATACGTTGTAACGGAAGCAATGGATGCGATTCAATCACTCGCTGACGAGGTTGAAAAGGCTGCCGAAACGCTGAATGACTTGGAGCAAGATATTGGTAATATTGGTGCGGTGGTCGATGTAATTCGGGGGATTACCGAGCAAACCAATTTGTTGGCTTTAAATGCGGCTATTGAAGCAGCACGAGCCGGTGAGTATGGTCGTGGCTTTGCCGTGGTTGCCGATGAAGTTCGTACGCTAGCGGCTAGAACGCAGTCATCAACGCATGAAATTGAAGGGATGGTCGGTCGCCTTCAAAGTGGTGCTAAGACAGCCGTTAAAGTGATGAATGAAGGCCGTGATCGGGCTCAAACTAGTGTTGAAAAAGCAGCCAATGCCGGTGTAGCTTTGGATTCAATTACCGCTATGATCACCAGAATGGATGAAATGAATGCTGCGATTGCTAGTGCTGCCACCCAACAATCTGCTGTGGCAGAAGATATTAATCGTAGTATCGTGAATATTAGCCAAGTGGCAGAGCAGACTGCGGATGGGGCAAGAGAGACATCAACAGCGGTGGAAACCATGTCGGCACTGTCGGCACAGCTTCAAGAGGCTGCGAGTAAATTCAGGGTTTAACCTTTGCAATTGAGCGAAAAGCTAACGAGCTTGTGATGGACCTCGAGAGAATGTTTCAGTTTAAGCTCATCTCGATGTCTTCTAGTGCACGCATCGGGTCTGCTGCCCCCGTGATAGGTCGACCAATCACCAGATAACTACTCCCCGCTGCCAGTGCTTGAGCGGGCGTCATGGTGCGATATTGATCGCCAATATCGCTGTTCTCTGGGCGAATACCAGGCGTGACTAAGTGAAAGCCAGCGCCATGTTGCTGCCGTAGTAAGCTCGCTTCTTGGGCTGAGCAAACTACGCCATCTAAGCCACTTTTATGGGCTAAATTGGCGAGTCTGAGCACAGTATCCTGAATAGTGCCAGCTAAGCCAATTTGTTGGAATGTTGTTTCGTTCATACTGGTTAATAACGTCACACCGATTAAAAGGGGACGCTGGGCATGACCATGAACCGCTTCACGCGCAGCCATCATCATATCTTGACCACCGAGCGTATGTACATTCATCATCCAAACACCTAGGTCAGCGGCAGCATGGCATGCTTTAGCAACAGTATTGGGGATGTCGTGGTATTTTAAATCTAGAAAAATATCGAAGCCTTTCGCGACCAGCGTCTCGACAACTTGAGGGCCTGAGCGGGTAAATAACTCCTTACCGACTTTTAACTTACACCGCTTGGGGTCGAGTTGATTTGCTAGCAGCAGTGCGGCATCCATTGTCGGATAATCCAGAGCGACAATGATTTTTGAGTCAGACATCGTGTTTTCCAGTGTGAGAGTGAGTGTATAGATCCTACCTTAACTGCTGACGAGAGATCGGAATTTTTGTTTTAAGGCTGTTGATAAGTGGTATTCTGTGCCTGAATTTTTCAGGAACAAATGATGGATTTTGATGTTTTAGCACAAGACGGTCATGCACGACGTGGCCGCTTACATTTCCCCCGAGGTACGATAGAAACCCCTGCATTTATGCCAGTGGGGACGTATGGCTCGGTGAAAGCCATGACCCCAGAAGAAGTGTCAGCAACGGGGGCAGAAATCATTCTGGGAAATACCTTTCACCTCATGCTGCGCCCAGGCACCGATGTTATTAAGCAACACGGTGATTTACATGACTTTATGCATTGGCAAGGACCTATTCTAACCGACTCAGGCGGCTTCCAAGTCTTTAGCCTTGGCGATCTCAGGCAAATTACCGAACAAGGTGTTCATTTTAGATCGCCAATCAATGGCAGTAAAGTGTTTTTAGGTCCTGAAGAGTCGATGCAAGTACAGCGTGATTTGGGCAGTGATATTGTGATGATTTTTGATGAATGCACACCGTATCCAGCCGATGAACGAACGGCTGAAAAATCGATGCAATTGTCATTACGTTGGGCGGCACGGAGCAAACTAGCCCATGGTGATAACCCATCAGCACTGTTTGGCATTGTTCAAGGCGGTATGCATGAGCATTTACGCGATGTATCGTTAGCAGGCCTCACTGACATTGGGTTTGATGGTTACGCGATTGGTGGTTTATCTGTCGGTGAACCGAAGGAAGACATGGTGCGAATTTTGGAACACCTGTCGACGCGCTTACCCAAAGATAAACCCCATTATTTGATGGGGGTTGGGCGACCAGAAGATTTAGTCGAGGCGGTGGCACGAGGCATTGATATGTTTGATTGTGTGATGCCAACACGAAATGCGCGCAACGGACATTTATTTGTCCATCATGGTGTTGTTAAAATAAGAAATAGTCGCTATAAAAACGACACCGGTCCATTGGATCCTATGTGTGATTGTTATACTTGTCAGCATTATACGCGCGCTTATTTGCATCACCTTGATCGTACTGGCGAGATGCTTGGGCCACGCTTAAATACGATTCATAATTTACATTATTATCAAACCTTGATGGCGGGCTTACGCGAGGCGATCGCGACCAGCACCTTAGCGCAATTTACCAAAGACTTTTATGCTATGCGTATGTAGGAGCAGTGAAATAGGCCGATCAACTATCGTGGCTAGCAGGGCTGTGTCATAATCGCATTCTTTTTAAACAACATGCTCATTTTGAGGAATTATGATGGATTTTTTTATTTCGCCGGCATTCGCTGAAGGCGGACAAGTCGCAGGACCAGGAATGTTAGATTTTATTTTCCCCGTTGCATTATTGGTCATATTTTACTTTATGTTAGTACGCCCACAATCTAAACGTGCTAAAGAACATCGAGCCATGCAAGCGGCTTTATCTAAAGGCGATGAAGTTGTTACCGATGGCGGCTTGATGGGTAAAATTATGGATATTGGTGACCATGCGATTCTGGTGCAACTTGCCGATAATTTGGAAGTCAAAGTGCGTCGTGAATCCATTAGCTCAGTCTTACCGAAAGGTACATTGAAAAAGCTATAAACTGGCTTGTTAGGAAGCAAAATAAACGCGTTAACCGCGTTTCAGGACACTAAAAAATGAACCAATATCCCATGTGGAAAAACGTACTGGTCATCGCTATCATATTGATCGGTGCCTTTTTTGCGATGCCCAACTTGTATGATAAAGATGCGGCAGTGCAAGTATCAGCTGGTCGTTACGGTAAAGTTGATTTGGCGTTGATGAGTCAAGTTGAATCGGCATTAAAAGCACACGCTGTCGAGTATATCGGTGCTGAACTACAAGGTGATAGATTGCTGGTACGTTTAGCCGATGCTGAAACACAATTAAAAGCCAAAGATATTCTCAATACTGCCATTGAAGGGGATTATACGATTGCCTTAAACCTCGCCTCTACGACACCGTCATGGTTGTCAGGTATGGGTGCTGAGGCGATGAATCTAGGCTTGGACTTGCGGGGTGGTGTCCACTTCTTAATGGAAGTCGACATGGACGCGGCCATTAAGCAAGCACTAGAAGGCTTTGCGAGTGAGTTCAGGACATTATTACGTGATGAAAAAATACGTTATAAGACGATTCAAACAGAAACCAATCACGTAGTGATAGGGTTTCGCAGCCAGGAACATCGTGATCAGGCCTTAGATAAAATTGATAGCGAATATAATGACATACTCATCGAAGCGGCTGATATTGGCACGATACCGTCACTAACGGTGCAATTAACAGAAGCGAGAATGCGTGAAACGAAAACCACGGCATTACAGCAAAATATTATAACCTTACGAAACCGAATTAATGAGCTAGGTGTGGCAGAGCCGACGGTACAACAACAAGGTGATAGTCGGATTGTTGTGCAATTGCCGGGCGTGCAAGATACGGCACAAGCCAAAAAAATCTTAGGCGCGACGGCAACACTTGAGTTTCGTCTCGTTGATTTTGAGCACGATGTGCAAGATGCCCTAAAAGGCCGTGTACCAGCGAATTCAAAACTTTACTACCATCGTGATGGTCGGCCATACCTTTTGCAAAAACGGGTCATGTTAACCGGCGAACATATCATCAACTCGGCATCGACATTAGATGCTGACTCAGGCACACCGGCAGTGTCTGTCACATTAGATGGCAAAGGTGCTCGGATGTTTAGCAAAGTCACGGGGGATAATGTCGGTAACCCAATGGCGGTTGTGTTTATTGAATCAAAAACAGAAACGCGTATTATTGATGGTGAAGCGGTGAAAGTCCGTCGTACACTGCCCCAAATAATTAGCGTGGCCACCATTCGAGATCAGCTGAGTAAGAAATTCCAAATTACCGGTCTAGATTCGGGAGCGGAAGCCAGTGAGTTGGCCTTACTCTTACGAGCGGGTGCGTTAGCAGCACCAATCGAAATCGTCGAAGAGCGAACCGTGGGGCCAAGCCTCGGTCAGGATAATATTGATCAAGGCTTCCAGTCGGTGATGATTGGGTTCATTTTTGTCTTAGTCTTTATGATCATTTGGTACCGCGTTTTTGGTGCAGTGGCGAATATTGCCTTAGCAGCTAATCTCATCCTAATTGTGGCCTTATTATCGCTATTACAAGCCACGTTAACCATGCCCGGTATCGCCGGGATTGTATTAACTGTCGGCATGGCTGTGGATGCCAATGTGTTAATTTTTGAGCGTATTCGAGAAGAGCTACGGGTGGGAAATAGTCCGCATGCCAGTATTGAAGCGGGTTATGCAAAAGCATTCTCGACTATTGCCGATGCCAATATTACGACCCTGATTGCGGCCATTGTGTTGTTTGGCTTTGGTACGGGCTCTATCAAAGGGTTTGCAGTGACGTTGTCATTAGGCATATTAACATCTATGTTTACCGCGATTATGGGCACACGCGCTGTCGTAAACGGTATTTATGGCGGCAAACACCGTCCTAAACTGTCAATTTAAGGTTAAGTCATGCAAATTTTAAACAAAGAAACTGATTTTAATTTCATGTCGAAACGGAAAATAGCCGCCGTTTTCTCAATCTTCTTACTGATAGCTTCTATTTTCTCTTTAGTGACACAGGGTTTAAATTTCGGTATCGACTTTACCGGCGGCACGATGATTGAAATTGCTTACCAAGAAGAAGTTAAGTTAGAGGACATTCGCTCGACATTAGCACAATCTGGTTTTGGTGATGCTATTGTGCAAAATTTTGGCTCAATCCATGATGTATTGATTCGCCTACCGGTATTAGAAACTGAAAACATGGCTGAACTCAGCAATAAGATTGTGGCAACATTACAATCGGGCCATGAGACGAAAATTGACGTCCGTCGAGTGGAATTTGTTGGGCCACAAGTGGGTGAAGAGTTGACCGAACAAGGCGGCTTGGCAATGCTTTATGCCTTGATCGGGATTTTAATCTACGTGTCATTACGGTTTGAATACCGTTTTGCGATCGGCTCAGTTGTCGCCTTGGTGCATGATGTAGTATTGACGTTAGGATTTTTTTCGGTATTACAATTAGAGTTCGATTTGACCGTGTTAGCCGCCATATTGGCGATTATCGGTTACTCGCTTAACGATACGATAGTTGTTTTCGATCGCATACGGGAAACCTTTCTTAAGGTGCGTAAAGGCTCATCAGAAGACATTGTGAATAGCGCTTTAAATGCGACCTTAAGCCGAACCTTAATGACGTCGTTTACGACCTTGTTAGTGGTGGCATCGTTATTTATTTTTGGTGGCGAAGTGATCCACGCCTTTTCTATCGCCTTACTACTGGGTATTGTGATTGGTACGTATTCCTCAATCTATATTGCGAGCAACACCGTATTAACGATGGGTGTCAGTAAAGCCGATTTGATGCCAGCAGAAAAAGACAACGATCAAGAGATTAACGAGGATGGTAGTCAAGTATAAGCTGCTTGCTGGAGTTATAAAAAAGCCCGAATACATCGGGCTTTTTTTATAGTAACGATTTGATGATGAAACAGGGCATTACCTGCCGCTAGAGACCGACCTTAATGGTGGAGCTGAACGCTGGGGTAGGGCGGTTGGCGCGACGGTTTCGACACTTAAAATTCGCATCTGGCTATGGTTGCTTTGAAAACTCATAAAAGTGGCAAATTCTTCTAAGCCTTGCATAATGTCACGCGCATCGAGTTCGCGTGCGTTTTTATTGAATGTGGTCATGAATATATCCTCGTTATCAATATTAACGGCAGGTTGATTCAGTTCTTGAGCTAGGCAATAACATTTATGCGCTTGAGGTCGACGATTCTGGCTTTGCTTGTAGTTAAGTCCGCCGGATTACTTTATTATCAAGGCTGTATAGATAAGGTGGCGCGACCAACAAACGACAGCTTTAACCCTTAAATTCTAAAAATGGTAGACAATAGTTTCAATATGCATATTCATATATTAGGTATTTGCGGCACATTTATGGGGGGGGTGGCCTTATTAGCACGATCATTAGGTATGACCGTGTCGGGATCGGACGCCAATGTCTATCCACCGATGAGCGATCAACTCATTGCCGCAGGCATTGAACTTCAAGAAGGTTATTTAGCAGAGCATTTACAGCCTGAGCCAGATTTGGTGGTCATGGGTAATGCGATGTCTCGCGGTAATCCAGCAGTCGAATATGTACTGAATAAGGGCTTACCTTATACGTCTGGTCCGCAATGGTTAGCCGATGTTGTATTGAAGGATCGTTGGGTACTCGCCGTATCCGGCACCCATGGTAAAACAACAACCAGCAGCTTATTGGCTTGGATATTACAAGAAGCCGGTATGACGCCAGGCTTTTTGATCGGTGGTGTCCCGGCTAATTTTGGAGAAACAGCACGTTTGGGCCAGACGCCATTCTTTGTGATTGAAGCCGATGAATACGACACAGCCTTTTTTGATAAACGATCAAAATTTGTTCATTATCACCCTCGAACCTTAGTGCTAAATAATTTAGAGTTCGATCATGCGGATATTTTTGATGATCTGGCGGCTATTCAAAAGCAATTTCATCACTTGATACGCACGGTACCTTCAGAAGGGCTCATTATTATGCCGCCTGATGTGCCAGCAGTTGACGATACCATCGCGATGGGGTGTTGGTCACAACAACAAGCGGTGGGTATTGGAGCCGGGGAATTGCAAGCGACGGCAGTCAGTGCTGACGGTAGTGAGTTTGATGTCGAGTATCGAGGCCAACATCAAGCTAAAGTTAACTGGTCGATGTTGGGTGATCATAATGTCAATAACGCCTTAGCAGCGATTGCAGCAGCCCGACATGTTGGTGTTACTATCCCACATGCTTGTGAAGCCTTGGCAACATTTAAAGGCATCAAGCGGCGGATGGAATTGTTTGGCGAAGTGAATGGCATTCGCATTTATGATGATTTTGCTCACCACCCTACCGCGGTTGCGACGACGATCCATGGCCTCAAAGCCAATATAGGGGATCGAAAACTCATTGCTATTCTCGAACCGCGCTCAAATACCATGCGAATGGGTATCCATAAAGATAGCCTTGCCGATGCGTTGCAAGTTGCAGATCGGGTGATATTATTCGAACAAGCAGAGATGAACTGGACATTATCATCTGTGCAACAGCAGTTGGGTGACAAGGCGACGGTGAAAAAGGAGATCGACGCTATCGTAGGCTTAATGTGTGATGAAGCAGAACCCGGAGATGAAATATTGATCATGAGCAACGGCGGCTTTGGCGGCATTCATCAACGACTATTAACGGCATTGGCAGAACGATGATAGATAATAAACAGATTGCACTAGCGTTGACGGGTGCATCGGGTGCGGTATACAGCCAACGGTTATTGGACATTCTATTAGGGCAGGGTTTTACGGTACATTTGATGGTATCAGCCGCAGCCAGAATCTTGTTTTCGGATGAGTTAGGCTGGACATTACCTAGCAGAGCCAGCGATGTGCATAAGTTCTTAGTCAATGAATTTGAATGTGACCCAGAACTGCTGAAAGTGTATGGCGAACAACAATGGCATTCGCCATTAGCGAGTGGGTCGCATTCGGTTGGCGTGATGATTATCTGTCCATGCACAATGGGTACATTATCGTCGATAGCGTCGGGTAGCAGCGACAACCTGATCAATCGTGCAGCCGATGTCATGATTAAAGAAAATAGGAAATTGATTATAGTGCCGCGTGAAACGCCGTTCTCTGCGATTCATTTAGAAAACATGTTGAAATTATCTCGGCTCGGAGTGTGTATTTTGCCGCCGAACCCTGGGTTTTATTTTAAGCCTACTCAATTGACGGAGATCGTCGATTTCGTGGTCGGAAAGATATTAGATCAGGCAGGGATAGCACAAACTATTACCCCCCGCTGGGGAGAATAAACTGCTAGACAAGCAGGTAGTTATAGTTAAAAACAATACAATGGGTCGGAAACCGGATATGTCAGATATTGAAATTGCACAACAAGCCGTAATGGCAGACATTACGACATTAGCTGAGCAAAAGCTGGGCTTAAGGTCTGAGAAATTAAATAATTATGGTCGCTATAAAGCCAAAATCGCTTTAGAAGTCATGGATGAGTTGGCCGATAAACCCAATGGCAAATTGATTCTAATGACGGCGATCAGCCCAACGCCAGCTGGCGAAGGTAAAACCACAACAACGATTGGTCTTAGTGATGCATTAAATCGACTCGGCCATCAATCTATGGTCTGTATCCGGGAACCTGCGATGGGCCCTTGCTTTGGTATGAAGGGAGGCGCTGCGGGTGGTGGTTATGCGCAAGTCGTACCAATGGAAGATATTAATTTACATTTCACCGGTGATCTTCATGCGATAAGTTCGGCGCATAACTTATTATCAGCCATGATTGATAATCATATTCATCATGGAAATGCATTAGACCTTGATGTTAGGCGGATCACTTGGGGTCGTGTTATGGATATGAATGACCGAGCACTACGCGACATCACTGTTGGTCTTGGTGGCCCAGCCAATGGCTTTCCACGTCAAGATGGTTTTGATATTGTGGTGGCCTCCGAAGTGATGGCCATTTTTTGTTTGTCTAACTCTTTGGCTGAATTAAAAAACAAGCTGAGCAATATCTTGATTGGCTATTCGCGTGATGGCACGGCCCGTTTTGCAAAAGATCTTCAAGCACACGGTGCGATGGCGACATTGTTAAAAGAGGCCTTAAAGCCTAATTTGGTTCAAACATTGGAGAATAACCCTGCTTTTGTACATGGTGGTCCATTTGCCAATATTGCGCATGGTTGTAACTCTGTCATTGCCACCAAGATGGCGTTGAAGCTCAGCGATTACGTGGTGACCGAAGCAGGATTTGGCGCCGATCTGGGTGCTGAAAAATTCATTGATATTAAGTGTCGTAAATCGGGTTTAAAACCGGATATTGCGGTGATAGTCGCGACAGTGAAAGCCTTAAAATACCATGGTGGCGTTGAAGCTCAAGACTTGGCTGAGGAAAACCTCAACGCATTAGACAAGGGTATGGAGAATTTAGCGCGTCATTTGAATAACTTGCAACAGCAATTTGGCCTCCCTTGTGTGGTGGCGATTAATCATTTTGTTCAAGATAGCGAGGCGGAAATAGCCTTGATCCAAAGCGCCGTTGAAAACCTTGGTGCGAAGGCGGTTATCGCTAAGCATTGGGCTGAAGGTGGTGCGGGTGCAGAGCTGCTTGCCCAACACGTTGTATCGATATTAGACCAAGGCAATGACCGTTTTCAATTTCTATACGATGACGAGCAAACACTCTGGGATAAAATCACGACCGTTGCGACAAAAATTTATAAAGCCAGCGATGTCGTTGCTGATAAGAAAGTCCATGACAAATTAGCTGTTTTTAATGAAACACACAGTCATATTCCGGTCTGTATGGCTAAAACGCCGTATTCCTTTGGGAGCGACCCATCACAGCGTGGCGCTGTTTCAGATCATACGATTACGGTTCGAGACGTCCGTTTATCACGCGGTGCTGAGTTCCTGGTGGTGTTATGTGGCGATATTATGACCATGCCGGGCTTGCCAAGGCAACCTGCCAGTGAACGTATTGATCTGACTGATGATGGTGTGATTAGCGGCTTATTTTAAATGTTATATCATCGTTTATATCCCGATAACATCCTCGCTCCTTGAAATAAATAATGCTCACTTTATTCACTTTCTTGTAAACTGAAAATAATCATGATTTGACTCGCTATCGTAGACAAGGGAAGTGAATGAATATTAATCTATACCCTAAAGGGATCTTCAAGGTAAACCTGTATCTAATTTTATTTTTGTTGTGTGCAAATACGCTTGGAATCGTTTTCAAGTATGGTTATGACCATCCCCATGTTTATGGGTTTGTTGGCTCTTTTGATTTTAACACTGAAAGAAATATTCCGACAATATATTCCTCAATCGCACTCTTAGTTTCCAGTATTTTACTGCTGTCTATAGCGCTGACTCACAAAAAGACGAAATCCTCTTATATCCAGTGGCTAGTACTTTCATTTATATTCTTATTTTTATCACTCGACGAGCTTTTTTTAATTCATGAGCGTTTTGGACGTGTTACACCAGAATCCGTGAAAAAATCAAGTTTATTGTATTATGCTTGGGTAGTACCTTATGGTATAGCCTTAGCCGTTTTTGTGATTGCATACTTGAGGTTCTTGTTTAAACTGCCCAAGAATATAATGATTTTATTTTTAGTTTCTGGCGCTATGTTTGTTTCAGGTGCAATTGGCTTTGAGATGCTCGGGGGTAGACAGGATAGTCTGTACGGTGTGGATAATATTCTCTATGCCATTTTTTATACTTTTGAAGAATTGCTTGAAATGCTTGGTATTGCTTTATTTATCTACACTTTGTTGACACATATCGTCAATGAATTTGAGCTTATAAGTATAACTATCGATAGAAAAATAAATTAACTAAGCAATTTTGCATTGCAATCAATGCAGATCATGCGAAGCATGTGATAGTGAGATCCGACAAGCGCGTCGTGACGCGCTTCCTAGTGCTGGTCTTGGTATTCATTGCCAGCCAAAGTTTGAAGATCTGATTAGTTCGGGTGCTATCAATCGTGGAGCTAGCAAAGATAGTGAACGAAGGTAATCGTATCCTGTGCGAATCAATCTTCCTTAAGACCGAGGTTTACATGAAACAACTATTAAGACATCTTTTTTCCCCTATTTTGAATATTTTTGAAAAGGGCGATGAGACCTATGTCTATAAATCATTCAATAGAAAAATTCTTATTTTCATGGGGGCTATTTTTGCTGGATTAACATTTTTAATCCTAAAGTTTATTCCAGAAGGGGTAGGGCTTAGCGCCTTAATACCCGTGATTGTCTTTGGTTTGGTTGCCTTAGTGACCTTAGTGGTAGGTTTCTTGGGGGATGATCGTGCTGTCAGTAAAATCTGGGGTAATAAGTAACTGCCTTGTGTGTTGTTTGTGAGTCTGCTTAATTTAGCACGTTCACCTTTTTAAAATCGCCATTTATTCATAAAGTTGGTTCCTGATTTAAGTCGCTAATTCCTTGTGAAAAGTGGTTGCTTTGTTTAAATATGCATGTAGAATGCATCTTTATGCAAGATATTTTATGTGCTTATTTAACAAGAAAGGAAAAGCGTATGCTCAGTGCACAAACGATTGAGATTGTGGAATCAACTATCCCCTTATTGGCAGAACACGGCGAAGCGATTACTCGTCACTTTTACGACAAATTATTAACAGAAAACCCTGACTTGGATAATGTATTTAACCCCTCAAACCAAGCTCAAGGTGGTCAAGCGAGAGCCCTTGCAGATGCTGTCTTCGCTTATGCTAATCACTTAAACGATCTAGAAGCATTACTCCCCGCGGTAGCGAGAATAGCCCATAAGCATGTCAGTTTAGGGGTGAAACCAGAACAATACCCCATTATTGGTGGCGCACTTTTATCGGCAATACAAGATGTCGCGAGTTTACCCGATGGCCATCCCGCTTTAGTAGCGTGGGCAGAAGCCTATGGCGTCTTGGCAAATGTTTTTATTCAGGCAGAAGAAGCGTTATATCAGACTAGTGAACAAGTACAAGGCGGCTGGCGCGGCTTTCGTGACTTTAACATTGAGGATGTTGTAACCGAAGCACCGAATGTGAAGTCATTTTATTTAAAACCCAAAGATGGTGGTGCCTTACCAGCATTTAAAGGTGGACAATATGTCGGATTAAAGGTCAATTTAGAGAATGATCATTATGATCAAATCCGACAATATTCTTTATCAGGACAGTCTGATCCTAGTTATTTACGGATCACGACTAAAGCGGAACCATCTGGTCGTGTATCTAATTATCTACATGCTTGTGCACAAGGGACAACGGTATCAATACAAGTCCCCACTGGCGTGTTTAACCTTGATAAGCAAGTAGGTCAACACGTCTTTTTAGCTGGTGGTGTAGGTATAACACCGTTGATGGGCATGTTGTACGAAGCCTTAAATAGTAGCGTGAACCCGAAAGATATTCTGTTTGTACAAGCGCAAGAAGGGCCTGATAATGAGATTTTCAAAAAAGAACTAGTTGATTTACAACGTCAATGGGGATTTCATTATCAGACTCAATTCAGTGGTGGAGATGAAGAGAGCTACATTAATGACGCGAGACTAGAACAATGGTTAGCGGCGGCAAATATAGATCCAACAAAGGATATTGCGGTCTATACATGTGGACCAAAGCCATTCATGGCGGCCATGAAAAAACATAGTCAAGGCATTGGTGTGGCGGTAGAAAATATTCATTATGAAGTCTTTGGTCCAACAACGGCCCTATAAAAAAAGGTGGATGTCATGAACCACTTTTTACAATGGCGGTGGTTCATTGTCACCGCCATTGTGGGCACCACATTGAATTTGATTAATCAATGGGATGGCCTAATGGGGGCAGCCCCGATTGATTATTTCAAATTGATGTTGACCTATCTCGTCCCGTTTTTAATCTCAAGCCTGTCTGCTTGGCAAGCAAAAAAATAAGCACAAGCGTGATTCAAGTTAAGCGCGGTGTTTTTTAATTAAGTCGTAAGCGACTTGAATTTCTTTTGCTTGTTCGGTGGCGACTTTGACCATATCTTCTGGCACACCTTGGCCTATCAGCTTGTCTGGGTGATACTGGCTCATCAATTTTCGGTAAGCGCGTTTAATATCTTGGTCCGACTGATCGGCAGTGACGCCTAATGCCTTATAAGCATCATCTAATGAAGAAGCGGATACTGGACTGCCTTGACTAAAGTGCGATTGGTTCAGCACCATATCAAGCATTTGCCTAAACTCAATATCGCTATAACCTAGGCGGTTAGCAACTTGCTTTAGAAAGGCTTCTTCTTGCAAATCCACTTCACCATCGGCGACCGCCATGACGATTAAGTACATCAATAAAACTTGCTTCAAATGCAGCGTTTGTCCGCAGTGCGCTATAAAAGCGTTTAAGGTGGCATCAATGTTAAAGTCCGGAGCGGACCCGCGTTTAAACTGGTTTATTGCCTGCTGGCGATGTTCTGCCGACATCCCCATCTTCTGAATAAAATCTTCGACATGATTGATTTCATCTTTGGAAATATGACCATCAACTTTGGCTAATTTGCCCATTAACACGAAAGTCGTTTCAAGAAAGACCTGTTTTCGTTGACCGCTGGCCAACGGGTTGATTGCCCCTAAGCCAAGATCTCTGGCGCGATCAATACCGCCACCAATGAAATAAGCGAGTAATGTCAGTAGAAAACTACCGGTGAAGTAGTAGGCAGCAAAAGCAAGAATATATTTAAACACGATAAACCTTGAGCAAATTAGATGATGAATTAGTGTTTCTTAACGCTAGAAAGTAACAGCAAGCCGCCCCAGAGACCCAACACCCAGCTCAGTAATGGCATCTCTGCAATCATCGTCGGTGAATGGCCATCAAGTGCTTTGATAACCGCTGCGCCGATAATAAATGCCGCACCGCTGATAGCGGCAGTACTGCGAGCGCTAGCAGCACGGATTTCTTTATGAATTGTTTCAAGATCTTTAGAAGATAACTGCATTTTCAATTTGCCTTCTTGAACTTGCTGACTAATATCGTGGATCAAACGAGGTAACGTTGGCAGTGTATGCAACCAGTTTGGAGCTTCTTGTTGCAAGGTTTTGAACGCTGCTTGTGGCCCCATTTTTTCTTTCATCCAGTGTTCAAGAATCGGTTTAGCCGTTTGCCAGAGATCTAAATCAGGATAGAGTTGGCGGCCTAAACCTTCGATATTGAGCAAGGTCTTCTGTAACAATACCAATTGGGGTTGCACTTCCATATTGAAACGCCGAGCAGTTTGGAATAAGCGAAGCAGGAGTTGGCCAAAAGAAATTTCTTTGAGCGGTTTTGCAAAGATTGGCTCACAAACACTGCGAATCGCGGCTTCGAATTCATCTAAACGCGTCTCAGCGGGCACCCAACCGGATTGGATATGTAATTCTGCAACACGGCGGTAATCATGGTTGAAGAAAGCCAAGAAGTTATCTGCTAAATAGCGCTGATCATCGGGCGCTAACGTACCCATAATGCCAAAATCAATCGCAACATATTTCGGGTTTTCCGGATCGCTGGCGTCGACCATAATATTGCCTGGGTGCATATCGGCATGGAAAAAGCTATGTTTAAAAATCTGGGTAAAGAAGATTTCGACGCCAATTTCGGCGAGACGTTCTAAATTGACATGTTGCGCTTTGAGCGCATCAATATCTCCTATCGGGATACCGTAAACCCGTTCTTGGACTAACAGCTTACTTTTCGTCAGTGGCCAGTGAATATCAGGGACATATAAAATATCGGTATCGGCAAAATTACGTTTTAATTGAGATGCAGAGGCCGCTTCTCGCAGCATATCGAGCTCATCAATTAAATTCTTTTCGAGTTCAGCGACCACTTCGGTTGGCCTGAGTCGCTTGCCTTCAGACCAATACCGTTCTGCGAGCCCGGCCATAGTATAGAGCAAACCAACATCATGTCTGATCGTGCTTTCAATATTCGGCCGAACTAATTTGAGAATAACCTCTGAGCCATCTAATAATTGTCCTGCATGGACTTGGGCAATGGAGGCGGAAGCTAGGGGGTACTCATCAATATGAGCAAAGTGTTGGTCAATGGCGTCGTCACCATAAGCTTGACGAATTAAGGCTAAGGCTTGGGCATTGCTAAAAGGCGCAACTTGATCTTGTAACTTGGCTAATGCATCTGCAATATCATCAGGCAAGAGATCGCGACGGGTGGAGAGTAATTGACCAAATTTAACAAAGATCGGGCCCAGGTCTTGTAAAGCGAGACGAAGTCGTTCACCCCGAGGAACTTTCTTACTGTGAGTGAGACGGTAGGGTGATAAATAGCTGAGGTAGCGCAGTGGTCTAATCAAATGCATTGTCTGAATAATATCGTCTAAGCGATGTTTAGACAGCACATGGTTAATTTGGATAAGACGAAAAATTTGGCGTAGTTTCATGATGCTTTACCGATTAACCTTGCAATACGAGCTTCTAGACGGTCGGCATCAGCACGTAAGGTATCAACCTCTGACAGGTAGTCCTTAACCTGGGATTTGTCCGGTAAGATCTGTGATTCTTCTCGTAGGTATTCTGCGATATTGAGCTGCATAGCTTGGTGGCTATTTTGCGCCCAAGTATGGAATTGTCTCAGACTATGTGCGATGGGGTAGGCGAGCGTATCGCCAGTGACCTTGGCCAGCTGTTGTTCCCAGTCAAAGTCAAAACCTTCTATTAGATCGCGTACTTGCTTGGCAAATTGTACATCACCATGGATATTGATAGCTGCAGAAAATAAATTATCTGGATTGTTGCCTAGTTTCGCTAGGCTTAAAGCTTGACCTGTAATAACAAGATCGGAGGGTGGGGTATCGCCCAATGTCAGTATCAGTTGCGATTGTTTAACCGATACTGACAGGGTTTGTTTCAGATCTGTGATCACAATCGCGATGCTGCGTTGATCAAAGGTGGTGAGTTTGGATTGTGTTTCAGGATCCTGTGCGATGGCGGCATTTAGCGCGAGCTCAAAGGGCTTTAATAAACGGCGCATTGCTTAGAACTTATAACCACTATGTAAGGCGACAATGCCTGCGGACATATTGTGATAATCGCAGCGTTCAAAGCCAGCATCTGCCATCATTTGTTTTAATGTGGCTTGGTCGGGATGCATACGAATTGACTCAGCGAGGTAGCGGTAGCTATCTTCATCATTTGACACCAATTTGCCAATTTTGGGCAGTAGCTTAAAAGAATACAAATCATAAATGGGCGCTAACCAGTCCGCAGGTTTAGAAAATTCTAATACCAACAATTGTCCCCCCGGTTTTAACACGCGGTACATTGACCGCAAAGCGGCATCTTTATCGGTGACATTACGTAAGCCAAAAGCGATGGTAATACAATCAAAGCTATTGTCAGGGAAAGGCAACGCTTCCGCATTGGCTTGAACATAATCGATATTATCGACTACACCTTCATTGATCAGCCGATCTCGACCGACATTTAACATACTGGCATTGATATCGGCTAAGACAACCTGGCCAGTGCTACCCACCATTTTAGAGAACTTAAGCGTTAAATCCCCTGTACCGCCGGCAATATCTAATACCTTCGCACCTCGTCTGACACCACTGGCATGCAAGGTGAAGCGCTTCCATAACCGATGAATGCCCATTGACATTAAATCATTCATCACATCATATTTACTGGCAACAGAATGAAAAACCTCCGCGACGTGTTCGACCTTCTCTCCGACAGGGACTTCTTTATAACCAAAATGCGTGGTGTTTTTTTTATCCAAAATATTGCCCTTACTGTTGTCGTTGATAGCCTGCTTTTGCTAAGCGCTCGAGATAATGCTGCCAACGGGTTGTTTGCTCGGTGGCTAAGGCATACAAATAGTCCCAAGTGAATAAACCACTATCATGACCATCGTCAAAGTAGATTTTGAGCGCGTAGTGACCGATGGGTTCAAGTTGTGTAATACCCACATGCTCTTTGTTGATTTGTAATACTTCTTGTCCGGGACCATGGCCTTGAACTTCTGCCGAGGGCGATAAAACGCGTAAGTATTCTGCCGGCAATCGGTAAGTTTGTTGACCATAAACCAATTCGAGGGCTTTAGACTTTTGATGCAAAATCAGTTCATTAGGTGGCATGTTGTTAGCCATGGAATCTATTCAACCTTACTTTAAATTACAGGATATAACGTGACAAATCTTCGTCTTGAACGAGATTAGACAGTTGTTGATTAACATAATCGGCATCAATGACCACTGTGCGGCTACCATCGTCATTGGTGTCGTATGACACCTCTTCAAGTAAGCGCTCTAATAACGTGTGTAGTCGACGTGCGCCAATATTCTCTGTTTGTTCATTCACTTGACAGGCCAGTTCGGCGATTTGCTTTAAACCGTCATCGGTAAAAGACAAATGGGTATTTTCGGTCGACAGCAATGCTGTGTACTGTTCTGTTAATGATGCATCGGGTTCGGTCAGAATTCGGACAAAGTCGTCAGCACCTAAAGCATTCAGTTCAACACGTATCGGTAAGCGACCTTGCAACTCAGGGATTAAATCAGACGGTTTACTGAGGTGAAACGCTCCTGAAGCGATAAAGAGAATATGGTCGGTCTTCAACATGCCATATTTAGTCGACACCGTACTGCCTTCAACCAATGGGAGTAGATCGCGTTGTACACCAGCACGAGAGACATCGGCGCCACCGCTGCCGCCTTCACTACGCTGGGTGATTTTGTCAATTTCATCCAAAAAGACAATACCGTTTTGTTCTACGGCATCAATGACTTGTGCCTTGAGGTCTTCTTCATTGATTAATTTGCTGGCTTCTTCTTCAATTAATAAACGCTTTGCTTTACCCACGGTGAGTTTGCGAGTGGATTTACGTGATGTCCCCATACTTTGAAACATATCTTGCAATTGGCTAGTCATTTCTTCCATGCCAGGTGGCGTCATAATTTCAATACCGACATTGGCTGCGCTGAGCTCTAATTCTATTTCACGATCTTCTAAATCACCTTCACGCAACATCTTACGAAAACGTTGTCGCGTTGATGAGTCTGATACATCTTGCACGCGTGCCGGCGGCAGTAGCGCATCAAGGATGCGTTCTTCAGCAGCATCTTCAGCAGCGGTTTTGACCGTTTTGACGGCTTTCTCGCGTAACATTTTCATCGCCATTTCCGCGAGATCACGAATAATCGATTCAACATCTCTACCGACATAGCCGACCTCGGTAAATTTGGTGGCTTCAATTTTGATGAAAGGGGCGTTGGCAAGTGTCGCCAGACGACGAGCAATCTCGGTCTTACCGACACCGGTTGGACCAATCATCAAAATATTCTTAGGCGTAATCTCATGCTGAAGTTCAGCAGAAAGTTGCTTGCGGCGCCAGCGATTGCGCAATGCAATCGCCACGGCTTTCTTCGCAGCGTGTTGGCCAATAATATGTTTATCTAGTTCTTCAACAATTTGTTTGGGCGTTAGTGCTTGCATAATTGAATTTAAGACTCGTTTTCTAGGGTTTCGATAGTAAGGTTACGGTTGGTATAAATACAGATGTCAGCAGCAATATTGAGACCTTTTTCGACAATATCACGTGCGCTTAAGTCGGTATTTTCCATCAAAGCAATCGCAGCGGATTGCGCGAAGGGACCGCCTGAGCCAATGGCCATTAAACCATGTTCTGGTTCGATGACATCGCCATTGCCGGTAATGATTAAAGACGTTTCTTGATCTGCAACAGCGAGCAAAGCCTCAAGCCGGCGCATCATGCGGTCTGTACGCCAGTCTTTGGCGAGTTCGAGTGCACTTCGGGTTAAATTGCCTTGGTGTTTTTCGAGTTTAGCCTCAAAACGCTCAAATAGTGTAAAAGCATCCGCTGTCCCACCTGCAAAGCCAGCGAGAACTTTATCGTTATAGAGACGACGTACTTTACGGGCATTGCCTTTCATGACGGTATTACCAAGGCTGACTTGGCCGTCACCACCGATGACAACTTGGCCATTGCGGCGATATGAAAGGATAGTCGTCCCGCGGTACTGCTCCATAGCATAAACTCCTGCGAAAAATTTTATAGTGAATTGTGTGAGCGAGATAGTATACTATGCGCTGTTTTCGCGCGCAGTGATTATTCAATGTAGGTTATTTACACAGCGCGAACTAAGCTGGCAATCAGATTTTGTTTGATTACAGTTTAACTGTTGACAGCAGCAACTATTTTCCGAATAATGTCCTGTTTTCGTGGAGGGGTTCCCGAGCGGCCAAAGGGATCAGACTGTAAATCTGACGGCTCAGCCTTCGGAGGTTCGAATCCTCCCCCCTCCACCACGAA
>JAIBDY010000028.1 GCA_024685995.1 Piscirickettsiaceae bacterium
AATTGTGCATTGCCAGGGCCAAACATTTGACCGTGACCACATTCTAAAAGCTGCTCATATGTGAACGAAGATTCTTTACTCATGAAATTCTCTAAAGTCGCCTCCTATTGGCAAGCGATCATCATATCACGACCATCAACAAACAAGAAAAGTTCGTGACCTATTTCTCAAATTTACATTAAAAAAAGCCACGGCATATCCATACCGTAGCCTTCTATAACGTTCTATTAACCGTTATTTTTCAGATAATGTCGCTGCCGTTGCCGGTAAAGCGACGTCCATGGTTTGCAGTAACGCACCCATACTATTAATAATTCGATACTTCGCAAACAATTGATCATATTCTGCATTGACCAAAGCTTGCCGAGCGACAAAGACTTCATTTTCTGAATCCAACAAATCCAATAAGGTTCGTTGCCCTAAACCAAACTGTTGTTGGTACGCATCTCGTGACCTCTCACTTGATTCAACATGTAAGCGAAAGTAATCCATTTGCCCGTTGACAGTCTCTAGGGCATTCCACGACAAACGTACACTTTCTTCCACTTGCCTGTGCGTGTTATTGCGAACTTCCTTCGCTTGATTGATTAAATAAGCGGTCTCTTGCTGACGTGCTTGGTCCTTACCACCGTTCAACAGGTTATAGCGCATACGAAACATTGCCGTCACGTCTTTATTGTGACCGTTAATACCATCTATATCATTATCGGCAGTGGCACCTAACTCAAAATCAACCCGCGGCATAAAAGGAGATGACGCCGTATCATGTTGTGCATTTGCCGATGCAACATCTGCTTTAGCTGAGTTCAATACAGGATGATTTTCAAGCGCCTGATTGATGGCATCATCGAGCGTTTCTGGCACGGCGTTTTCTGGAGAACGGGGATCGACCAAATTATCAGCCTCTTGACCAACAACGCGAGCGTAAGTGATTTTGGCATCGCGCAAGTTACTTTGTTCGGCTAACAGATTGGCACGGGCTAATGCCAAGCGACCTTGACTTTGATCCATATCTGCCTTGCGACCAACGCCGTGTTCGCTGCGTAACTTAATCTGATCATGTGTCCGTTCATGTGCATCATAATTCGTTACGGCTAGATCCACTAGCTTTTGTCGACGTAGTACATTTAAATACGCATTTGTCGCTTGCAAAGCCGTCCTCTCGGCCTCGCCAAACACCGTGTATGAACGTGAATTTGTTCTCGCCATTTGGCGCTTGACTTCATTTTCGGTCGCATTGCCATCAAATAACATCTGGCGTAATTGCAAACTGGCTTCATCACGATTGAAACTTTCATGGTCCCCTTTACCCGCAGCACGCGTCGTAGGGTTCTCTGACGTTTCCCATCCTGTGCCAAGGGTCAAATCTACCGTTGGAAAATAGCCTGCACGGGCTTGTTTAACTTCCTCCGCGACCGCATTTCGTTCATTCCCCGCGGCAAGTACGTCTGGGTTGGTATTGATTGTTGTTTCGATGGCTTCTTGAAGTGTTGAAGCAGACACCGAGGCCGATAAGCCCAGATAGAGTGTGATACTAACTGCGAGTGGTTTTAAATTCATTGCGCGCCCTAAATTTCCTTCCTAAAATAGTACATCTAATATGATTAAGTCTCTATAAGTTGCTGTATTAAATCACAACAAATCTTACTATGAAACTATATTTACCGTAAGTCTCGGAAAAATATCGCCAACGAAAGCCGGTCTGGAATATTCATTTTTTGAAATGTCGCTGTTAAATGTGCTTTGACGGTACGTTCTGTGATCGCCATTTGATGCGCTATCATTTTGTTGGTCGCACCATGGCTGACGAGTTTCGCGACTTCCAATTCTTTGGGCGAAAGCGATTCTAAGGTCTTTCGCTGTTGTTGCGTGACTTCTGGTACAAAGACCAATTCATCGATTAGTTCAGAAATCACATGTCGCTCGACCCAGACTTCTCCGCGCATAATTCCCGCTAAGGCCGCATTCAATGTAGACATGGGTAATGCTACATTAAAATATCCTCGGGCCCCATGCTTTAATGCAGCCACTTGCTTTTCTATCGGACGGCTAGGGCCAATAGTCAGGATATGACTCCCTGGGCTTGCAGTTTTCAGCATAGCTAATGCCACCGCCTGGTTCTTGTCTAAAAAAGATTGCTGACAAAGAATAATACTGGGTTGTGACTTAGTCAGCCTCCCAACAAGCGCCTCAAGTGTCTCATCAAACGATACAACATAATCGCTCGACACATTTTCCTTAATGCTCTCACGTAAATCATCATCTGCAATGACAGCAAAAAGCAATATCTTAGTCATGTTCACCTTACTGTTCATTAATCTTGCTCACCGTTCCCGTAAAGCTTCATTTTTTGCTTTTAAGATCGGTTTGAGCAAATAATCCAACACCGACTTTTTACCCGTCAGAATATCAACACTGCTTGTCATGCCCGGGATGATTTCTAAGCGTCCCTTACTATTATCAATATAATTTTTCTCAGTTCGAAGGTAAATCAAGTAAAAACTTTCATCCTTTTCATCAATAATCGTATCCGCACTAATACGTTCAAGCTTCGCGGGTAGACCGCCGTAGATAGAAAAGTCATAAGCCGTCAATTTAACCATGGCTTTTTGGCCTGGTCGTAAAAATGCAATATCCGCGGGTCTGATCTTCGCTTCAACAAGTAAATTATCTTCGATTGGGACTATTTCGACCAAATCCATACCCGGTTGAATAATACCACCAACGGTATTTATTTTTAGTACTTTTATTGTCCCGTTTACCGGTGATTTGACCTGAGTTCTTGTCACCCGATCTTCTAAAGAGTAAATCATTTCCTTGGTTCGGGCCAATTCGGCTTTCACTTCAGACAATTGGTTGGCAGCGTCCGTTTTAAAGCGAATTTTTTGTTCCTCGATTTTTTGATTCACTTCATCTAGAGCGGATTGTATTCTCGGCATCGCAAGGCGGTTGGCCGTCATTTCACCACGCAAATCATTGGTTGTTCGTTTTAAACGCAACAACTCCACTTCAGACATCACGCCAACCGCTACCAAAGGTTCGGACATTTTCAATTCTTGATCGCTAAGTTGGTAGCTTCTCCGTAACTGCGCTTGGCGCGATTGGCGCTCAATTAACTCTTGTTCTCGTTGCGCCGCTTGCTGCTTCAATACGCGAACTGCAGATTGTAATTCGAGTTGTCTAGCTTGATAGAGGGCTTGCTCATCCGCCGCCAGCACTGCCTGTTTTTCTACGACTTCACTGGGCACAATAAACGCTTTGCCCTCGCTTTCGGCTTCGAGACGTCGACTTCTCGCTAATAGCTCATAATACTTTAATTCTGATTCTCTAAATGAAGAGGAAAATCGCGTATCGTCGATTTTTAGCAACACTTGGTCTTTTTCAACAATGTCACCTTCAGCCACCAAGACATCGGCCAAAATCCCACCTTCAAGATTCTGAATAACTTGCACCTTACTCGATGGTACGATTTTACCATTGCCTCGTGTCACTTCATCTAACTCTGTGTCATTGGCCCACCAAAGCGCGATCACAAAGAATAACGCTGATAAGATTAACAAGGCATGGCCACCCGCATGTGCGGATTCCATCGTGGCTGCACTGACTTCCGACATAAAGTCAGTATCATCAGATTGTTTTTTAAACCAAGCCATGGTCTAGACTTCCGATACTTTGATTTGGCCTTGTTTTAAGGCGGTTAAGATTTGTTCTCGTGGACCATCAGCAACAATCCGACTTTGGTCCAACACAATAATGCGGTCAACGAGACTGAGTAATGAGGCTTTATGCGTCACCAATAATAAGGTTTTATCGCCAACCACTTCGGCAAATCTCGCTTTAAACTGCTCTTCTGTCCGATTATCCATGGCATTTGTTGGCTCATCTAGCACCAGTACTGGCGGATCAAGCAAGAGGGCTCTAGCAATCGTGACGCTCTGACGTTGGCCACCTGACAACCCTTCACCGCGCTCCCCCACTGGCATATCAAAACCCGAAGGGTGACGATTCACAAAATCGCTCACACCGGCCACTTCGGCCGCTTTAAAAATCGCACTATCATCCGCAAAAGGCTTACCCAAGGCAATATTATCGCGAATACTACCAAAGAATAAGGTGACATCTTGTGGCGCATAACCAACATGCCTGCGTAAATCTACGGGGTCTATTTGGCGTATATCGGTACCATCCAATAAGATCGATCCCGCATTGGGTTCGTAGAGCCCTAAGATCAACTTCTCCACCGAACTTTTACCCGAACCAATTTTGCCAATAAAAGCGACTTTCTCACCAGCTTGAATTTTGAACGAAACCTCTGACAACGCATCCACTGGTTGTTCTGGATAACGGAACGACACTTTTTTAAACTCAACACCGCCTTTAAAATCCGGCCGATGTAAGAATTCGCGACCTGTTGGCCGCTCCACAGGAAGTGCCATTAATTGATTTAACGATGTCAACGCCGCCTTTGACTGATGGTAACGCGTTAGCGCACTCGCGACTTGTCCTAAGGGTGCTAATGCACGCCCTGTTAAAATAGTACTCGCGATTAAGGCACCCATTGTGATGTCACTTTCGGTAATCATATAAACACCAAATACCACCACCGTGATAGCTGCCATTTGCTGAATAAAGGCAGTAAAGTTAACTGCGGCGGCTGACAACACGCGTGCACGTTGACTATGTTTAGAAATAAAACCTATCGTTTGCTCCCATTTACGCTGCAGAGGGGATTCAGCACCAATACTTTTAATCGTTTCTAAGCCGGTTAACGACTCTATTAACAGCGCACTTTTTTGACCCGAATGACGAAATAGTGCATTGACCGTTTTACGTAGTGGCACTTGGATAATTAAACTGACGAAAATCACCAAGGGAATCGCAAAAAGTGGGACATACGCCAACTCACCCGCTATCGACCAAATAACCAAGATAAATAAAAACGCAAAGGGTAAATCAATCAAAGTCGTCAATGTCGCGGAAGTGAAAAACTCTCGAAAAGATTCAAACTCATGCATATTATTGGCAAAAGAACCGACAGAGTTAGAGCGAGAAGCCATCTTGATGCCCAAGACCTTTTCAAAAATCGTAGCGGATAAAATGACATCGGCTTTTTTACCCGCCACGTCAATAAAATAGCCTCGAAGTGTGCGTAGTAATAAATCAAAAATAAACACGATAGTCACACCTATCGCCAATACCCATAAGGTCTCAATGGCATGGTTCGGCACGACACGATCATAGACATTCATCACAAACAATGGTGATGCTAAGGCAAAGCTATTCACTAGGATAGAAGCAATAAACACTTCGGTGTAAATCGGCCAAAAACGACTAATGGTGCCCCAAAACCAATGACCCGTTCTCGGAATATCGGTTTGTTTTGTTCTTTGATCAAAGTGATGGACAGGCTTGATGAAGATACTGTAGCCACTATATTGCTGCGCTAAATCGGCAATCGCGACATTTGCCTCCCCCTCACCCGTTTCAGGGAAAATAACGCGAGCAGTGGCTCCTGTCTTCTCTAATAATACACAGGCGGTTTCATCGTTTAATAACAGCACTGCAGGTAAAACCAACTGGGATATTTTTTCAAGGGGACGTTTAACAATCTTCGATGATAACCCAGCTCGTTCAGCGGCACGTGAAAACAGTTTAGGGCTTAACTTATTATCGACTAACGGCAAACCCGCTACCAGAGAATCACCGCTGTGGGGCTTGTCCAAGATTTTTGTCAGGACGATTAAACTCCCAAGCAATGTGTCATCAACTGTCTTTTGTGTTGCAGTTTTATGACCTTGTTTATTTGTCACTGAATTTGATTCCCATCAAGCATGTGTCATCTGAAGGTTTACCTTAGTCATTCGCTTTTCGTACTTTAAGCCTTCGTATCGTTGATATTTGAGAGCCTGAACTGACACTCAACAAAGCATCATAATTCATCTCAGCAAAACCGGTTGAGATATGAGTTTCACAGCTTTTCTCAACAGTGTAAACCCGGATTATTGCCAAGTGTGATATTGTTCAAGGATCGTCTCCATCAGGAAAAGGCCATGGCTTATATTCAACGCGATAAAAATGGACGCATCGCTGCCGTTTTTGAAACCCCACAATCAGAAACAGATGAGATCGTAGCTCTTCATGATCCAGAGTTAGTTCAATACCTTGCCGCTTCGGCTAAAACTGAAGATGTCAAAGTCGCACTGTCAACCTCAGATAGTGACTTTATTCGTGTTCTTGAAGATTTAATCAATACCTTGATAGACAAAAAAATCATCCTTTTCACAGACTTGCCTTATGCAGCGAGAGAGAAAATATCATCGCGTGAAAAAATACGTGATCATCTAAATAGCCTTGATAACCTGATGGCGGAAGACGACGGTATTTTATAACGCTTTATTTACTGCGTTTTGTCATATGTTGACGCTTACCCGCATAGGTAGGGCTCAATTTATTCTTTCTATCCTTAAATGGATTATCGCTCTTCTTAAACTCAATCATGACTGGCGTACCATGTAACTTCAGAACATCTCTAAACGTATTTTCTAAATAACGCCGATAACTCTGTGGTGTGGCGTCTGTTTGATTACCATGAATAATAATCCGAGGTGGATTTTTGCCACCCAAATGTGCATAACGAAACTTAATTCGACGACCATGCACTAAGGGTGGTGGATGATCAGACACCGCATCTTCTAACACTCTGGTCAGTCTTGGAGTTTGTAATTGTGCCATGGCAGAATCATACGCTTGATTGACCGATTTAAATAACAATCCAACACCACTGCCATGCAAAGCCGAAATGAAATGCGTTTTGGCAAAGCTCAGAAATGGTAAGCGTCGTTCCACATTAGTGGCGACCCACTCTCTTTCCGATTTTTCTAAACCATCCCACTTATTGACCGCAATCACCACGGCACGGCCACTTTCAATAATCAAACCCGCGAGATGCAAGTCTTGTTCAACAATACCTTCGTGTGCATCTAACACCAAAATAACGACATTGGCCTCTTCTAGTGCTTGCAACGTTTTGACGATACTAAATTTTTCGAGCATTTCTGAGACTTTTGAACGTCTACGCACACCCGCCGTATCGATTAAGGTATATTGCTTATCATCTTTTTCAAATGGAATATGGATACTATCTCTAGTGGTACCGGGCTCATCAAATGCCACCACACGTTCTTCACCCATGATGCGGTTAATTAATGTCGACTTCCCGACATTTGGTCGTCCCATAATGGCCAATTTGATACGCTGCGATTCGTCTTGTTGCTCGTTTTCTTCTTCGACACGTTCAACGGCCGGTAATGTTTCACGCAACATCGCCAACATGTCGGCAAACCCTCGGTTTTGCGTAGCAGAGATCACTTGCGGTTCGCCCAATCCTAAACCATAAAAATCAGCAGCCATCATTTCTCGGCGCTCACCTTCCGTTTTGTTAACCACTAAGATGACGGGCTTATCGGCATTACGTAGTTGAATGGCAACGTCTTGATCCGCAGGCGTTAATCCCGCTCGTCCATCAACCAAAAAGAAGATTAAATCCGCTTCTTCGATTGCCAATTGCGCTTGTTGGCGCATCAAGCCAGACATATTGTCAGACTGATCGGTGAGGCCACCGGTGTCGATCACAATAAAATGACATCCTTCGATGTCGGCTGTGCCGTATATTCTGTCCCGCGTTAAGCCCGCGTGATCAGCAACCAACGCATCACGGCTACGCGTTAGCTTATTAAATAAAGTTGATTTGCCAACGTTTGGGCGTCCAACAAGTGCAATTATGGGTTTCATTCAGTTAAGGTACTCTGATCGCCGTCAATGTGCCATCGGTCGCCATTATATAGACCAAGCCATCTTCAACTACGGGCTTACTGCGTATTGCCTTTCCAGCTACTTGCATTCTCGCCACAAAACGGCCGTCGTCACGTGACAACCAGTGTACATAGCCATCGAGATCTCCGACTAAAACATAACTACCCGCAATTACCGGCGCCGTTACATTTCGACGTAACAACTCGGTTTGTCGCCAAAGCCCATTGCCAGAGCCATCTTGTATCGCCCAGACATAACTGTTTTCATCACTGACATAGACGGCAATATCGGGGGCGACATCTAAGCCTGAGCGGGAAGACATTTCTCTTGACCAAATAATTGCGCCAGAATCTACATCGACAGCGGCTAAGTTACCATGGTAAGCCACAACATAAATCTTGCCGTATTTGATAACTAGCTCGGAATCTATATCGACTAAGCGATCAATTTCCGTTCGGCCACGAGACACCGCAACGCTTTTTTCCCAAATCACTTTACCATCTGTGATCGAGAGCGCGACCAACCTACCATTGGCATAGCCTGCAATCACTTTGTCATCAATGATGGCAGCTGGGCTAGCTCCGCGCAGACTTAACAAAGGAACAGAGCGTTGATAATTCCATAGTACCGTACCATCGATAGTCGATAGGCCGCTCATACGTCCATCTGCTGTTCGTGCAACGACAATACCTAACGCTGCTTTTGGAGGCGCCAATACTTCACTCGTTAAACGCATGCGCCAGACGAACTCACCACTCTTTTCATTTAATGCGATGACCTCACCCTCTTGGCTGCCGATTAGAATTAATCCTTCACCGCCACCCGGGCCTGTTACAACAGGGACATTTAACGCTATTTGCCAGTTTAATTTTCCCGTCGATTTATTATAGCTGTGGACTTCACCATGCTGATCAATCGCGATGATATTATCATTCTGTAGCCAGGGGCTTAGGTCGTTATATTCACTCTTTGCCCCTTCACCAACATCTTCTGACCAGACTTCTGTCAGTTTAAGCTCTGCTTCAAAATCCACTAATTCTGCCGGTGGTAAAACGAGATCATCGGACACTAGCCAGTCTGGCACTATGCCTGAACATGCTGTTAGGGAAACAGAAAATGCCAGCACTACAAGGCCTTTCATCGCTTTCATCATTTTATGACCCTGCTATATCGTCAAGTTTTAGTTTGAGAATCACGCCCCGAGACGCATTTTTCTCCAATGCACTCAGCGCTGCTTTGTATTCAGTAGCGGCATCTGTTAGCTGGCCTTGAGCCATATAAATATCACCCTTCAACTCATCAAACAATGACGCAAATGCGCTGGCTTCTGCTTGCTCCACAAGGGCGATTGCTTGCTGATAATCGCCTTGTGCTAATAACAACTGGCTCAAACGCAGTCTTGCTATATCTCGTTGGCCACTTAATGTCGCGTGTTCTATTACCCAGTCTAAATAGGGTTTTGCACGCGTTAAATCACCCTTTTCGACAGCATCTTTTGCCATTTCGAAAGCCGCAAATACCGCATAAGGCGTCGACGCATAGTCACTGAACAACTCATCGACCAAGGTCGTCGCTTCGGTGCTATTGCCCTCTGCTACGAGTTGGCTCGAGTGTTGGTAAAGACTCGAAGCATTAATTGACTGTACCTGCTTTTGAGTTAACCAATATCGACCGCCGACTAAGACAGCGATACCTAAAGCGACACCCAGCATGACTGAAAGACCATTTTCACGCCACCATCGCTTAATCTCTTCGCCTTTTTCTTCGTCTGATGCGTAAATATCCACGCTAGCACTCCCCTAGAAGCTCTTGAACACGCAATTAAAGGTGCTCTAAATTTAAAGGATGAAATTATACGTTAAAGTCGCCCCAGAATGTGGATATGTTCTATTAATCAATGTGGTGTTCGAGCGTTTCATTCTGGTGCAATAAAGCTCGCACTGCACCATAACTGTTCAAATATTGAGGTTGTTTCGCATTACTGTTCATTTAAGTGCTTGAAAACTAACTGCAGACCTATTTTGGTGCAATTATTGCTTAAGGAACCATCATATTTAACATTTAAGGAAATAATCGTGCAAAGCTCTACTGATGTCCTGTTTATTCTATTAGGCGCCATCATGGTACTAGCCATGCATGCCGGATTTGCATTTTTAGAAGTCGGTACTGTTCGAAAAAAGAATCAAGTGAATGCTTTAGTCAAGATTATTATGGATTTTGGTATTTCTACCATAGCCTATTTTTTTATTGGATATAGCATCGCTTATGGCATTGATTTTTTGCAAGCGGGCCCTTCATTAATCGATAACAATGGTTACGCACTCGTCAAATTCTTTTTCTTATTAACTTTTGCTGCCGCTATCCCCGCTATTGTTTCTGGGGGAATTGCTGAACGCGCTAAATTTAATCCTCAGCTTATCGCCACTTTTTTCTTGGCTGGTTTTATTTACCCCTTTTTCGAAGGGATCAGCTGGAATGGCGCTTATGGTATTCAAGACTGGCTTGAAAACAGTTACGGCTTCGGCTTTCACGATTTTGCCGGCTCTATTGTTGTTCATGCCGTTGGAGGCTGGATCGCTTTAGCCGCTGTATTGTTATTAGGTCCACGCCATGGTCGCTATGGTAAACAAGGCGAAATTTTTGCACATCCGCCTTCCAACATTCCTTTTCTAGCGCTTGGCGCTTGGATCCTGACTGTGGGCTGGTTTGGCTTTAATGTGATGTCTGCTCAAGAGGTCGACGGCATTAGTGGTCTTGTTGCTGTGAATTCACTTATGGCCATGGTCGGTGGTACTTTAGTGGCCTGCTTAGTCGGTCGCAATGATCCCGGCTTTGTTCACAATGGGCCATTAGCTGGCTTAGTCGCTGTCTGTGCTGGCTCCGATGTAATGCATCCGCTGGGGGCACTCATCACTGGTGGTATTGCCGGTGGTTTGTTTGTCTATGCCTTCATCTTAACGCAAAACAAATGGAAAATTGATGATGTTTTGGGTGTCTGGCCTTTACATGGTCTTTGCGGCTTGTGGGGTGGTATTGCTGCTGGTATTTTTGGCCAACTCTCTTTGGGAGGGTTAGGTGGCGTCAGCCTTGTCTCTCAACTTATCGGGTCTGCGTTAGGCGTCTCAATTGCATTCGTCGGTGGGTTCACGGTTTATGGCATTCTGAAATTAGTGTTTGGATTGCGTTTATCCCAAGAGGAAGAATATGATGGTGCCGATTTAAGTATTCATAAAATCAGTGCCACACCGCCAAATGAATAATTAGGCAAAAAAAAAGGGCTTTGTTATCTACAAAGCCCTTGCCTTATCATTGTGACTAGCAAACTATCTAATAATACCGCCTTGCTGGTGGTCGAGAAAATCCGTATAGAGGCGCAATTCTGTCTGTTGCTGTTCTAAATTTTGTATTGCAGTATTGGCCTCATCAACTTTTAAATTCGAGCGATATAACAGTTTGTAGGCATGACGAATATTCTTAATCTGTTGATCTGAAAAGTCATGTCGACGTAAGCCTTCGACATTGACACCGACAGGTTTGGCCATATGACCCGACACGAGCACATAGGGCGGGACATTTCGAGAAATCACACTTCCCATCGCACTAAAGGCATATGATGCCATATGATTAAACTGACTAATCAAAGTGAAACCACCAAGAATAACAAAGTTATCGATGATGACATGACCCGCTAGGGTGGCATTGTTCGCAAATATATTGTCATTGCCAATAATACAATCATGCGCAATATGAACATATGCCATAATCCAATTACGATGGCCAATCTTAGTAATACCACCACCTTGTACCGTACCACGATTGATCGTGACACTCTCTCGTATCAGATTATCATCACCAATTTCTAACAGCGTCGGCTCACCCGCATATTTCTTGTCTTGTGGCTCTTCGCCGACCGAAGCAAATTGATAGATGCGGTTATTCTGCCCTATTTTAGTAGGCCCTTTAATCACCACATGCGATTCAATCTGACAACCACTGCCAATTTCTACGTCAGCTCCGATAATGCTGTATGGCCCAATAGATACGTCATCAGCGATAACTGCAGACGGATCTATAATTGCTGTGCTATGAATCATGGATGAATAGCTTGGTTAACACACATAATATCAGCGCTGACCACCATCTCGCCATCGACCGTCGCTTCGCCATAAAATTTCCATAAATTACGTTTCTGTTTGACCAGTTTCACGTCTAGTCGAATTTGATCACCCGGCTCTACGGGCCTTTTAAAACGGGCATTATCAATACCAGCCAGATAATACAGTTCTTTGTCTGAGCTTAACTCATCTGCTGTTTTAAACGCCAATAATCCTGTCGCTTGTGCCAATGATTCCAAAATCAATACACCTGGCATAATGACGCGTTGCGGAAAATGACCCGTAAATTGGGGTTCATTGAATGTAATATTCTTTATGCCGATTAAGCTTTCTCCAGGAACATAGTCAATAACGCGATCTATCAACAGAAAAGGATACCGATGTGGGAGTAACTTCTGGATTTCGTGTATATCGATGGTTTTCAATCTTTATTATCCTTTTACTTTATCAATGTTATTTGCGTTTAGCATGCCAATAATTATTGCCAATCACACAACGTTACAAGACGATGTCAATTCCACTTTAACTTGTGCTGGATTGCTCTAGTTTCTTTACCCGTATTGCTAATTTATCCATCTGACGATATCGGACCACATTTTTATGCCATTGTGCTGTCGGTTCAGCCGGAATACCCGATGAATACACACCTGGCTTTGTTAGAGATCTAGTGACCATAGTCATACCTGTGATTGTGACGCCATCAACAATTTCTATATGACCACTAATACCAACGCCACCACCAATAATACAATGCTCGCCAATAATTGTACTGCCAGCAATTCCGGTGCAGCCCGCTATCACAGTATTATCTCCGATAACGACATTATGCCCAACTTGGATTTGGTTATCTAACTTCACACCATTACCAATCACTGTATCCTCAAGTGCGCCACGATCAATTGTCGTATTAGCACCGATTTCTACATCATTACCGATTTTGACACTGCCAATCTGCGGTATTTTAAGCCATTTACCTTGGTCATTGGCAAGACCAAAACCGTCGGCGCCGATCACAACGCCGGGATGAAGGACAACATTTTCACCAATTTCTATATCATGACAAAGTGTGACGTTAGGTGCTAGGCGTGTATTATTACCCACGCTAACCCCTTCTTCTATCACAGAACCCGCACCAATGATAACGCCTTCGCCCAAGGTCACATTTTGTTGAATGACAACTTGATGACCAATCGACACACTGTCAGGAATAACACTACCATGTCCTACCGATGCCGTTGCTGCAATGCCCACTATTGCTTGTTTTTTTGGGTTTAGTAACGTGACCACTTTTGCATAAGCAATATAGGGATCAGACACGACAATCGCATTCGTAGTAACCAAGTCAGCCATATCTTGGCTGACCAAAACCGCACCTGCATCAGTGTTGAGCAAGTATTTTTTATATTTGGTATTCGCTAAAAAGCTAATTTGTTGCTTGTTTGCTACTTGTAATGTCGAGACACCCTTGATTTCACATGATGCATCTCCAACAACAATACCCTCAACATGTTGTGCTAATTCTGCTAACGTCCACATGTTATTTGATCTTCGTTATTTAGACTTTAAGCTTGTTAACACTTTGTCAGTAATATCAACTTTGTCACTGGCAAAGATAACCCCTTGGAAAACAATCAAGTCATACGATTCTGCTATGGCCAAATCGCGGATTGTTGTGGCAATTTCTTGTTCCAACTTACGTAACTCTTCATTACGTCGGATTGACAGGTCTTCGCTATATTCATCTTGCAAACGTTTAATATCACGTTGTTCACTAACCAATTCGCGCTCTTTAGACTTCATCTGTTCGGCACTATAGATCGCACCATCTTGAGCCAGCTTTTCTTGTTTCGCTCTAAGTGATTTCACTTTACTTTCTATCGATTTACTACGCGATGAGAACTCTTTTTCTAATCTCGCTAATGCTCTTGTTTTCTGCGGAGATTGCTCCATCACTGCCGCTGCATTGACGACACCTATTTTCAGTTCTGTCGCATGGATAGGTGCAGTAAAAATTGCCATCCAAACACAAAACCATATCAACTTCATTTTTTTCACACTTTTCTCCAAAACTTTTAATTAGAACGAGGAACCTATTGCAAACTGGAATATTTCTGTCTCATCATCTTCTTGCTTATTAAATGGCTGTGCTAAGCTCACAGAAACAGGACCAAACGGTGAAATCCAGATAGCTGATACACCGGCAGAATAGCGTAACAACCCAGCATCAAAATTCTCATTCTCATCATAGACATTACCGACGTCAACAAACCCACTAAACCGGAATGATTTTAACGGTTTTTTCATAAAGGGTAGTGGGAAAATCAGTTCCGTACCAGCAGTTACAAGTAAATTACCACCCAATGATTCATCGTTCTCTTTTATCCCTAAGGTATTGGATTTAAATCCACGAACACTTCTTTGGCCGCCCGCATAGAAGTTCTGGAAGAAAGGAAAGTCTTCGGTACTGCCATATGCACCACCATAACCAACCTTACCGCCGTAAGCGAGGGTCACATTCTCTGTCAAAGGTTGATAACGTCTATCTTCATAATTCAATTTATAATACTGAAGCGAGCCGCCAGGGACTGCAACTTCGGCGGATACACGTTGTAACTTACCGCTTGTAGGTAATATCGGATGATTCCTCGTATTACTAGACCAACCCAACGTTACAAAAAAACTATCATAGTCGCTTCCTTCCCGCTCGATAAAATCAGTATAACGGCTGACTAAACTATATTCTGGCAACGATACTTCTGTATTTTCATAGCCAAGTCCTAAGCTAATACGATTATCATCAGAAATGGGGATGCCGAAAGTAACCGTGCCCCCCCAACTATCTGTGTTGAAACTGGCGATATTGGCTTCATCTGCATCCGTTTCACGATAGAAAGCGTTGAAGCCTTGGCTAATACCATCGACTGTTGCAAAGGGATCGGTATAGCCAAAACTATACACCGTGTTGACATCACTATTGTTAAAACCAAAGTTAATATGTTTACCACTACCCATAAAATTTTGCTGAGTCAGGTTTGCATTGAATATTAAGCCATCGGATCCTGAGAAACCTAAACCCGCTGATAAGCTACCAGAAGACTGTTCGGTCACGTTAAAATCTAGATCTACTTGATCTGCGGTGCCTGGTACGGGTGTTGTTTCTACATTCACGTCTTCGAAATAGCCTAAACGTTGAATCAATGCACGCGAATGTTCTACATTAGCAGTCGAAATCCATGAGGATTCTTGTTGACGTAACTCACGTCGCACAACTTCATCCCTTGTCTTACTATTCCCTTCAATATTAATGCGCCGAACGTACGCTCTTCGACCAGGGTCAACAAAAAAGGTCAGGGTGACTAAACGCTGCTCACGATCAATTTTGGGCACGGCATTCACATTGGCAAATGCATAACCATCATTACCGAGTCTATTCGTTAAAAATTCACTACTTCTTGTGACTTGTTTACGTGAGAATATGGAATCTTTTTTAATCGTGATTAAATCAAATAATTCTTGTTCTTCGACAATCAGATCACCCGCCAACCGCACTTCTTTGATTTGGTAGCGCTCACCTTCATCAATATTGATCGTAATAAACATCCGTTTTTTATCGTCGGTAATGGAAACCTGCGTTGACTCTACAACAAAATCAACATAACCACGGTCTAAATAAAACGAGCGTAGCGTTTCCAAATCCGCTGATAGCTTTTGACGTGAATATTGATTGTCGCGGGTCACGATCGATAATAAATTACCGGTTGTTGATTCAAATTCGTTCAATAACTCTTCTTGTTCAAAGCTGACGTTACCTACGATATTGATGTCACCTATCGTGGTTACCGTTCCTTCTTCCATCGTGATCACAAGTCCGACCCGATTTTCGGGTAAGCTGTTCACTTTCGATTCGATTGAAACGCCATATTTACCGCGACTAAAATATTGTCGTTGCAATTCCAATTCAACGCGTTCTAACATTGCTTGTTCAAACACTTGACCTTCAGCAAAACCAATTTGACGAAGTGATTTCAATAAGTCTTCGCTCTCAAGATCTTTATTGCCTACAAACTCGATACTTGAAATTGCCGGGCGCTCATTCACTTTGATGATTAACACACCATTGTCAGCTTCAACAGCTACATCACTAAAGTATTTTGATTTATACAATGCTCGGATAATGCTCTTAGCATCTAAGTCCGTCATTTCATCCCCGGCTCTTAAGGGAATGTAATTAAAAACCGTGCCCGCTGAAATTCGCTGCAAGCCTTCTACACGAATATCTTTTATTACAAAGCTTTCAGCCAAGGCTGCACTACTCAGTAACAACAAAGTAATAATATTGAGTAATTTATTCATCTTAATAGTCGTTTTATATGCTTATCTAATGCGGATCGATTCACTAGTGTACTCGTATTATGGCTATAATCCAAACAGTCTTGTTAAGTCGTTGAAAAACGCAAAAAGCATTAATGTTAACAACAAAATAAACCCTATTTTTTGACCTTCTAACTGCACGCGTTCCGACACAGGTTTTCCGAGACACCATTCAAAAAAATACATCAATAAATGACCGCCATCGAGTATAGGTATCGGCAATAAATTTAAGATACCGAGGCTAATACTAATAATGGCTAAAAAGCTAAAAAAAGCAACCACACCTCGGTCTGCAGACGCACCGGCAAATTGTGCAATACTAATTGGCCCACCTAAATTTTTACTGGACACTTCTCCGGAGAGCATTCCCACGAGGCTTTTTACTGTTAATGCCGACATTTTCCAAGTAGTGTCTAGCGCTTTAATCAACCCACCGAATACGCCATACCGCAGCTCAGCGCGCAGCGCCATCGGTACTTCAGTTGCACTAGCATCAATACCCGCCCCAATGACACCATGATTATCTTCTGATTGGCTTGGCGTCAATTGAAGGGTCCTTCTTTGTCCCTGTCGTTCAATTTCAACTTGGAGTAACTGGTCTGGACTCGCTCTTATCAGCGCCACCCAAGCAGTCCAGTCAGTGATGGCTTGACCATCGGTCGAGACAATAAGATCTCCCTCGAGCAAACCCGCTTTATCCGCGGCTTTATTCGGTACCACAACGCCAATGACGGGCTTCAAATCATATAAAACCGGCGTCACGCCGATCTGTTGCATCATGTTTTGCGGTTGTTCGCTTAATAAAGATTGTTGTGGCACTTTCAAGCTACGTTGTTGTTGCCCTGCTGCATTCCCAATTATTAACTTGGCCACACCACCCTTATCTGCAATCTCTGCCAAGGCATTTCGCACACTCGACCACGTTGGTGTTTTATCACCATTGATCATCAAAATCTCATCGCCGGGGATGAGCTGTGCCATGGCTGCTGGCGAATTGAGGGTAACCTCACTAATCACAGGTTTAATGCCCGAAATACCCGAGACAAAAACAAGCCAATATGCAAACACAGCAAATAGCATATTAGCCAAAGGTCCCGCCGCAACGACAGCCACCCGTGAGCGTAAAGGCTTGCGATTAAAGGCATAAGCTAATTGATCTTCAGCCACTTCGCCTTCTCGTTCATCAAGCATCTTGACGTAGCCACCTAATGGAATCATCGCGAGAATATATTGCGTCCCATCACGACCTTGCCTCTGCCATATCGGCTTGCCAAAGCCAATTGAAAACTTGAGTACTTTGACGCCGCAACGGCGTGCGACCCAAAAATGACCGAACTCATGTATCGCAATCAATATTGCTAGCGCGAAGATAAAAGCCATTAATGACTGCATATCAATCAATATAACTTCTGGCTAGCATGCGAGCGTGCGTATCATCTGCCAAGACTTGTTCTAGGTTATCCCCACGACTAGCCGTTTGATTCGATAATACTTTATCGATTACATGAGCAATCTCGGTAAATTTAATTTGCCGCTGTAAAAACGCCTCTACTGCAACCTCGTTGGCTGCATTTAAAATAGCCGTGCTCGTCCCACCCGCTTTTAATGCTTGGTAAGCTAAGGCTAAACAAGGAAAGTGTTGATGATCGGCTTTTGAGAAATCTAACCGTCCAATTGCTATCAGATCGAGTGGTTTGACACCCGAATCAATCCGGTTTGGCCATGCTAATGCATTCGCAATCGGGGTTCTCATATCCGGGTTTCCCATTTGAGCCAACACTGAACCATCAATATAATCCACCATCGAATGAATAATGCTTTGACGATGCAAGACGACATCGATCTGCTCATTGGACAAACCAAATAGCCAATGTGCTTCAATCACTTCTAAGCCCTTATTCATCATGGTGGCAGAATCAACGGAAATTTTCTGCCCCATCGACCAATTAGGGTGAGCAATGGCTTGTTCTGGCGTGACATTCGCTAAATCGGCTAAAGCGTAATCTCTAAAAGGTCCGCCTGATGCAGTCAAAATGATCCGTCTTATGCCTTTGCCGTCATAATGGTATTGTTGATTGTCGCCTACCGGTAAACATTGCCAAATAGCATTATGCTCACTATCGACAGGCAGTAAAACCGCACCATTGGCCTCGACTTCACGCATCAATAAATGACCACTCATTACTAATGCTTCTTTATTGGCAAGCAATATCTGTTTGCCTGCGCGTGCCGCTGACAATGTAGGCAATAATCCGGCTGCCCCGACGATAGCGGCGACAACATAATCGACCAACTGACTCTCTACTACTTGTTGTAATGCTGCGGCACCCGACAACACTTGGGTCAACAAGCCTGACGCTTTGATTTTACGGGCTAGTTGTTCTGCGCTATTTTCATCTAACATCACTGCAATCATCGGCTCAAATTGCTGGCACTGCTCAAATAATGTCTCAACCGACGAGTTCGCTGTTAGTGCATGAACACGATATTTCCCTGGATGTTGCGCCAACACATTGAGCGTACTGATACCAATGGATCCGGTCGAGCCTAATATCGTCACGGTTTGCATCTTACAAGCTCCCGAGCAGCATTAAGCCGGCGACAAAGATTGGTACTGCCGAAATTAAGCTATCAATCCTATCCAAAATACCACCATGGCCAGGGAGTAGATTGCCACTATCCTTAACGTTATAACTACGTTTGAATAGGCTTTCAAATAAATCACCAACGATAGACATGCCGACCGTAACCAATGTAAGTCCTATCCAAGCAATTAATGACATCGCGCCAGCTATATCAATGCTATATGCGATCATTGCCCAAACCGTGGTCAGCGCTAAAGCTCCCCAGACACCCTGCCACGTTTTATTCGGACTCACAGCTGCCGCCAATGCCGTTTTTCCCCACTTCTTACCCGCAAAATAACCACCTGTATCGGCTAGCCAAACAGATACCATCACATACAGTAATTGTTGCGGTCCCAATGCTGTTTGATGTAGCGCAATAATAGCGACCCAGAATAGCGCTATCAAGGTCACTGCACTGGCGACACCAAAACGGGTTTGTCTAAACAATGCTGCTAGCTGGCTGGGCAAGCCTTGATGACCATATTTCAAGATAATCATGGCCGCCATTAACCAAAGCAAGCTAGCGATGAATAAAACAAAGCCCAAAGGTAAGTAGGTTAAGATCAGCGTCGCCAACAAACAGAGTCCTAACACCCAAGTTAGTCGTTTGGTAATGTCATGTATGCCGATGATTGCGAACCATTCCCACGCAGCTAACACTGACACTAAGGCAACAAACCATTGTAAGTTTGCCGTTTGTAGATTCAAAATACCGAAAATGACTAATGGAATTAAAATGGCGGCTGTGATCAGCCTCTGTTTAAGCATCGTCATCACCTTTTAGTTGTTCAGACGTTTTGCCAAACCGTCGCTCACGCTTGCGAAATGATTCAATGGCTAAATCCAGTGATGCGGCATCAAAGTCTGGCCACAATGTATCCGTAAAATAAAATTCTGTATAGGCCAGTTGCCATAACATAAAATTACTGACACGTTGTTCGCCACCAGTGCGGATGAACAGGTCAGGATCTGATAAACCTGCGGTTGTTAATCCATCGCGAATCAATGCTTCGGTAATTTGTTCTGGCATTAAGTCACCGGCCTTAACTTGCGCTGCCAGTTGTTGAACGGATTGTGTGATATCCCAGTGGCCACCATAATTTGCAGCAATATTGAGGGTTAATCCGGTATTATTTTCAGTGAGCTTTTGAGCCTCGAAGATTTGTTTTTGCAGGCTGGGCGAGAACTTACTAATGTCACCAATAATTTTCAATCGCGCATTATTTTTATCAAGGCGTTTGATTTGTTGTTTGAGTACGATACCAAACAGTTCCATCAATAAACCCACTTCTTTGCGAGGTCTACGCCAGTTTTCGCTGCTAAAAGCAAATAAGCTCAGTGACTCGACTTTTTTTTCGACACAATGTTTTACAATATTTTCTACGGCTTTAACGCCAGCGCGATGCCCCATAAACCGAGGTTGATGACGTTGTTTAGCCCATCTGCCATTACCATCCATGATAATAGCGATGTGTTGTGGACTGTATTCACCCTCTTCATCCATGATTAGTTCTGTGCGTAGAATACGGCACTACACTTCCATTAAATCGGCTTCTTTATCGGCCAATACTTGTTCAATTTGTTTAATCACATCATCTGTTAACTTTTGAACAACGTCTTCTGCGCCGCGTTGTTCATCTTCCGATATTTCTTTCTCTTTTAGCAGGTCTTTTAATGTGCCATTCGCATCACGACGAATATTACGTACCGCAATCCGTGCCCCCTCAGCTTCAGAACGAGCCACTTTAACCAAGTCTCTGCGACGTTCCTCGGTCAGTGGTGGGATAGGAATACGGATTGTCATACCTGCACTATTGGGATTCACCCCTAGATCAGAGGTCATAATCGCTTTTTCAATTACCGACAGCATCGGTTTTTCCCATGGCGTGACGGTCAATGTTCTAGAATCTTCAATACCGACATTCGCCACTTGGCTTAGTGCGACATCTGAACCATAGTAAGGTACTTGAACATGATCAAGGAGACTTGTATGTGCCCGGCCAGCACGAATTTTTGCCATTGCATTGCTTAAGGCCTGCACACTCTTTTGCATTCTGTCGGCCGCATCTTTTTTGATATCTTCAATCATTTCGTTATCTTCCTAAACTGCGCTCTAACGCGCTATTGCACCCGTTTTTACTTCACTAAAGTGCCAATATCTTCACCATAGATAATCTTAGTCAAATTACCTGCTTTATGAACATCAAACACGCGTAGTGGCATTTTTTGCTCTTGGCACATCACAACCGCCGTTGTATCCATCACAGCAAGACGATTGTTAATGACTTCGTCATACGTTAATTCGGTATAGCGCGTAGCATCTGGATTCGTTTTAGGATCGGCGCTGTAAACACCATCTACTTGTGTCGCTTTTAACATTAAATCAGCACCAATTTCGACAGCGCGTAAACTCGCAGCTGAATCGGTCGTGAAAAATGGGTTACCCGTACCGGCAGCAAAAATAACAACGCGTCCTTTTTCAAGATGGCGTATTGCACGACGACGCAAATAATCTTCACACACTTCGTTAATACGGATTGCTGACATCACACGACAAAAACGACCTTGGCGTTCTATCGCATCTTGCAATGCTAACGCATTCAACACCGTTGCGAGCATACCCATATGATCGCCACTAACACGATCCATTCCTTTTGCAGCTAAGCCTGCACCACGGAAAATGTTACCGCCACCAATCACAATACCGAGCTCAATACCTTCGGCACTGAGCTCGGCAATTTCTTGTGCAAAACGAGAAATTACCTCTGGTTGAATACCATAATCGGCATCCCCCATTAACGCTTCACCACTTAATTTGAGTAGTACGCGTTTATAAACTGGTTTCCTCGCTTGGGTCATGACTAGTTACCTCGAGCTTGTGCCATCACTTCTTCTGCAAAGTTATCTACTTTCTTTTCGATGCCTTCGCCCACTTCAAAGACTGCAAACTCTTCTACACTGGCATTGGCTTTTGCTAGCAATTTTTCAACGGTGACGTCAGGATCTTTTACAAAGCTTTGACCTAACAAGCTAATTTCGTTAACGAATTTTTGCATCCGACCATCAACCATTTTTTCGATAATGGCTTCTGGTTTACCGCTATCACGTGCTTGGGTGGCTACGATGTCACGTTCTTTTTCTAATAACTCTGCGGGTAAATCTGCGCCTGAAATGGCTTGTGGGCGACTCGCAGCGACATGCATTGCAATGTCTTTTGCCAGAGTCATATCACCACCGTTTAATTTCACCATGCTACCAATACGGTCGCCATGACGGTATGAACCAATAACACCATCGGTGACATTCATCATAGTAAAACGTCGAATTTGGATATTTTCACCGATTTTAGCAATCAATGCTTGACGAACGGTATCGAAGCTTTCACCACTGTCGCTTGGTAAAGCCATTAAAGCCGCTAAATCAGCTGGTTGTGATGCTAACGCAGCTTTACTGACTTGTGATACAAACGTCATAAAATCATCTGCTTTTGCAACAAAGTCAGTTTCTGAGTTGACTTCTAGCATCACCGCTTGCTTACCGTCGGCACTCGTTTCAATCGCAATGACACCATCAGCCGCAACGCGATCAGACTTTTTATCTGCTTTTGCTAAACCCGCTTTACGCATGGCTTCGATTGCGACATCAATATCGCCATTTGATTCTACTAACGCTTTTTTACATTCCATCATGCCTGAGCCGGTACGCTCACGGAGTTCTTTTACTAATGCCGCTGTAATTGCCATTTATCTACCCTTCATTCAACTTATTTCTTAATGATGTCTATATTGCTCGTGTCAATCACGGCAATATATACAACACAGGCCCGCTAGAACTAGCGAGCCTGCCTCTACATTCTGCTAGAAGTTACTCTGCTGCTGTTTCTGTTGTTTGTTCAGCAACCACTTCCACGAATTCTTCTTCTGCATCACCTGTTGCAACCGACGCACGACCTTCTAGAATCGCATCAGCCATGCTCATGGTATAAAGCCTAATCGCACGCATTGAATCATCGTTACCTGGAATCACGTAGTCAACACCATCGGGATTACTATTACTATCCACAATCGCAACGACTGGAATACCAAGATTGTTCGCTTCTTTAATCGCGATACGTTCATGGTCGACATCAATAACAAATAAGGCATCTGGAAGACCGCCCATTTTTCTGATACCACCGATACTCTTTTCTAGTTTTTCTTGTTCGCGTGTCAACGTCAAAATTTCTTTCTTTTTCAGGCCTTCTAATTTGCCTGACTCAATCATCGTTTGAATTGTATCTAAACGTTTGATTGATTGACGAACAGTTTGATAGTTAGTCAACATACCACCTAACCAGCGACGGTTAACGTAAGGCATGCCTGCACGTTCTGCATCTTCACGAATCGCATCTTGGGCAGCACGTTTTGTACCTACGAACAAAATACGACCTTTTTTAGACGCTAATTTACCAATGAAGTTTAATGCATCATTAAACATCGGTAAGCTTTGCTCTAAGTTCAAGATATGAATATTATTGCGTTTGCCAAAAATGAACGGTGCCATTTTAGGGTTCCAATAACGTGTTTGGTGACCAAAGTGAACGCCTGCTTCTAGCATTTGGCGCATTGTTGTTTTTGCCATTTTAA
>JAIBDY010000018.1 GCA_024685995.1 Piscirickettsiaceae bacterium
GGGGGACAGGCTTAGGTCTTGCCATCGTAAAACATGTCTTACACCGACATGATGCAGAATTAAAGATATCGAGTGAGTTAGGTAGTGGCACACAATTTTCTTGCTATTTTCCAAAGTCAAAAATTATTGTAAAACCAAAGGCTTAGTATAAGAATTTCAATAAGCCAACTTTTGTAATATAACTGTCATATTGTTTTCATATCATTGTCACAGTTAAATCGGATACTTACAAGGGTAACAAGTTTACAACTTATATTTTTTAACTTGGGAGTTGAACACACATGTTCATGAAAAAATTGACTATTTTAGGTGCAGCAGCATCATTAGCATTTTCTGCAGCAGCTATCGCTGATGTTGATCCGGCATTACCAGACTATCAAAAATCAAGCGGTGTTTCAGGCAACCTGTCCAGTGTTGGTTCTGATACATTAGCTAACTTGATGACACTTTGGGCTGAAGAGTTCAAACGTGAATATCCAAATGTAAATATTCAAATCCAAGCTGCGGGTTCTTCAACTGCACCACCAGCGTTAACAGAAGGCACTTCAAATTTCGGCCCTATGAGTCGTAAGATGAAAGATAAAGAAACGGCTGCGTTTGAAGCGAAATACGGCTATAAAGCGACACCTATTCGTGTGGCGATTGATGCCTTAGCAGTATATGTACATAAAGATAACCCAATTGAAGGTATGACAATCCCTCAAGTTGATGCGGTTTTCTCTGCAACACGCAAATGTGGCGCTGCAGAAGACATTACAAACTGGAGTCAGTTTGATTCTAATTTAGGTGCCATCCAAATTTACGGCCGTAACTCAGTTTCAGGTACGTATGGTTACTTTAAGAAAAAAGCATTGTGTAAAGGTGACTATAAAGATAGCGTAAATGAGCAACCTGGTTCTGCTTCAGTAGTTCAAGGTGTCACTAAATCACTAAATGGTATTGGCTACTCAGGTATTGGTTATAAAACGTCTGGTGTTAAAGCAGTTGCTTTAACTAAGAAAGAAGGTTCTCCATTTATTGCTGCTACCAAAGCAAATGCAGCAAATGGTACCTACCCATTATCCCGTTACCTATACGTTTACGTGAATAAAGCGCCAAATAAACCGTTAACTCCTCTTGACCGCGAATTTATCAAAATGGTCCTTTCTAAGGTCGGTCAGAAAGTGGTTGTTAAAGATGGCTATGTCCCTTTACCGATTGAAGTTGTAGAGAAAGAATTAGCCAAGCTTCAATAAATTTTAGTTAAGCAAAACGTGAACGCCCTGTACAATACTGTACGGGGCGTTTTTATGTTGTAGAGGGCATAATGACAAACTCATTATCCAATGAGTTTGTCATTATACTTTCACATAGATAGCTTATAGTAAGCTTCGTCATGTGCATTATTTCATTAGTCTGGGCTATGAGTTCTTAAATTATGGTTGAACATTCATCGATTGGTAGCGTGTTACCCGCTACAAATTCACCGGTAGCGATGCGTCGACGTGCTTGGCGGGAGTTCAAAGACCGGACTGCACGTTATGGTGTTACATTGGGTGGGATTTCCGTTGTTTTTGCTATTGTATTGATTTTCTTCTATTTGCTATATGTGGTCTTGCCTTTATTTAGTGGGGCTGAAATGGAGACCACAGCAGAATACTCGATGGCTGAGAATGATGCGGTTCATATTGCCTTAAATGAATACAATGATGTCGCGCTGACCGCAGATCGGTCAGGAAAAATACAATTCTTTACGGCGGCTACGGGTCAAGCAATTGCGACGCCAAAGTTGCCACTCCCAGTCGACAGTCAAGTCACGAGTTTTAGTCATGGCGATTATTCTACGGGTGTACTCGGTTATGGGTTTGATGATGGCCGAGTTTTGGTTTTTAAGCGCGACTACAAAGTCAGTTATCCAGAAGATAAGCGATACATTACACCGATCATTACTTACCCCGTGGGTGAGACGCTATTGACGGTGGATGCACAAGGTCGGGCGCTGCGTTCTCTGACGGTGCAAAGCAATGAAGAACGTACCACCGTAGTAGGGTTAACCGATAGCAATGTGTTATTGCTATTGGGTTTGGTGCGTGAAGAAGATTTCATGGATGAGGATGCCTTTACGATTGAAGAAAGCCGCGCCGAAATCAGTTTGCATGAGAACGAAAAGATCAGTCATATACAAATGGATATTGATCAACGTGAACTGTATTTAGTCGATGAACTAGGGTTTATCATCTATTACGATATTAGTGATCTCAGTGCGCCTAATCGGATACAAAAAGTAAAGGCAGTGCCGTCTGGCGTGGATGTCACTGCGATCTCATTTTTAACCGGTGGTATATCCATTTTAGTGGGGCGTAGTGATGGTCAAATTGATCAGTGGTTCCCGCTACGCGACTTACATAATAATTACACATTGCATAATGTACGATCATTTAAGGAACAGCAGTCGGCGATAGTTGAGCTAGCACCTGAATATTCGCGTAAAGGCTTCTTAGCGCTAGATGATGCAGGCCGAGTAGGTATTTATCATACGACGGCAGAACGAACGCTATTGGTTGAGACTTTGGTTGATAGTAGCCAGACAATACTCGGTATATCTCCTAGGGCAAATGGTGTCATTGCGTTGTCGAGCAATGGCCAAGCAAAATTGGTGGCGATTGATAATGAACATCCCGAAGTTTCTTGGCACTCATTATGGCAAGAAGTGTGGTATGAAAGTCGAGATAAGCCAGAATATATTTGGCAATCCTCATCAGCAAGTAATGATTTTGAGCCAAAATTTAGTTTAAGCCCATTGACCTTTGGTACCATTAAAGCGGCATTTTATGCCATGGTGGTGGCGGTACCTTTAGCGATTATGGGTGCGATATTCACGGCCTATTTCATGTCACCGAAAATGCGGACATTGGTGAAACCGACGATTGAAGTGATGGAAGCGCTACCGACGGTTATCTTGGGCTTTTTGGCTGGGTTATGGTTAGCTCCTATCGTAGAGGGTAATTTACCGGGTGTGTTCTCGATTCTGGTGATGTTGCCCATTATGACCATTTTGACGGCTTACTTATGGACAAAGTTACCTGCGACAATTCGTGAAGCCATTCCTGATGGCTGGGAAGCGGCGATTCTTGTTCCTGTTGTCATCTTGGTCGGTGTGGTCTCGATGTTGATGAGTCCGACCTTAGAACTCTGGTTGTTCAATGGTGATATGCCAAGATGGCTGGATGATATGGGCGTGGGCTTTGATCAGCGTAACTCCCTAGTCGTTGGCTTGGTGATGGGCTTTGCAGTTATTCCGACCATTTTCTCTATCACAGAAGATGCTATTTTTGGGGTGCCAAAGCATTTAACGATTGGCTCTCTGGCTTTAGGGGCTACACCCTGGCAAACACTGACTCGCGTCGTGTTGCTCACGGCCAGTCCGGGTATTTTCTCGGCGGTAATGATTGGCCTTGGGCGGGCTGTGGGGGAAACCATGATCGTATTGATGGCGACAGGGAATACGCCGATTATGGACTTTAATATCTTTGAGGGTTTCCGAGCACTGTCAGCGAATATTGCTGTGGAGATGCCAGAAGCTGAAGTGGCAAGTACACATTACCGTGTTTTGTTCTTAGCGGCGTTAGTGTTGTTTATGGCAACCTTTATCTTTAATACGGTCGCTGAGGTGGTTCGACAGCGTCTACGTGTTAAGTACAGCAGTCTTTAAGTAGGTAAAAAGATGTCAAATCAATCTACACTATCTTGGTTTAAAAACGGTAGTCCATGGGTCTGGCTTAATGCCGGTGCGGTGAGCATTAGTTTGGTGATGGTCATTGGCTTATTAGGCCTGATTGCAGTTCGCGGCTTGAGTCATTTTTGGCCGGCTGATGTTGCCGCCATAAGCTATAGCGAACCTGGCGCTGAAGTTGTCACCTTGCTGGGCGAGGTGGCGGATAAGGAAACTGTGTCTGCATTACGTTTAAAAAATGCGGGCGTTGAATTGCCTGAGGGCCAATCATCTGGGCAACGCCTATTACTAAAAATCGGTAACCGTGATTACTTTGGCTTGGACTTTAAATGGATCAATGAGCCTTGGGTTGCAACGGAAACCTATCCTAAAAATGTGGTTGCCATTGAACGACGTGAATGGGGCCATTTTTATGGTTATTTAACGGCCGTTAAAGAAGCCGGTGAGCTGGTGGCAGAAGGTGAGTCGGCATGGCATGAATTACAAAAGCGCCTTGTACGTAGTAATCACTTAGTTGACCAAATTAAGGATATCGAGAAACATGAGATTGGTGAAATTAATCATGGTCTTGAATCACTGCGCTTGGAGAAGCGACAGTTAGAATTGGATGGCATCACAGCAGGATCGTTACAACATCAAGAAATTGCCCTGTCTCAACAAGGTTGGAATGATAAATATAAAGTCTTGCAGAAAGAATTGACAGACCTGTATATCGCATTAAACCGTGATCAGATGGTGATGACGATGTCAGATGGACGTGAGGTCGAGATTCCTTTATCGAAGGTCGTGGATGCATATCAACCCAATGCGATGAGTACTTTGGATAAGTTGGGATTTTATTTCCATGAGGTATGGAAGTTTATCTCGGGTGATCCACGGGAAGCGAATACCGAGGGCGGCATCTTCCCCGCGATTTTCGGTACGGTGATGATGGTGATGATTATGGCGATATTGGTGACACCTTTTGGTGTCGTTGCTGCGGTGTATCTGAAAGAGTATGCGACACAAGGTCCCGTGATTCGTTTGATCCGCATTGCGGTGAATAATTTAGCGGGTGTGCCTTCTATTGTTTATGGTGTTTTTGGCTTAGGGTTCTTTGTGTACTTCCTCGGAGGGAGTATAGATGAGTTGTTTTTTGAAGCCAGCTTGCCATCACCTACGTTTGGTACGCCGGGCTTAATGTGGGCATCATTAACGTTGGCGATTTTGACGGTGCCTGTGGTTATTGTTGCGACTGAAGAAGGCTTATCGCGTATCCCTCGCAATATTCGTGAGGGCAGTTTGGCGTTAGGGGCAACTAAAGCAGAAACCTTATGGCGAACCGTGTTACCGATGGCTGCGCCCGCCATGATGACGGGTTTAATTTTAGCCGTTGCGCGAGCCGCGGGCGAGGTGGCACCGTTAATGATGGTCGGTGTGGTTAAGTTAGCGCCAGCATTGGCTGTTGATACGATTGCGCCTTACCTGCATCTGGATCGCCAATTTATGCATCTAGGCTTTCATATTTATGATGTCGGTTTCCAAAGCCCAAATGTGGAAGCGGCTAGACCCTTAGTTTATGCAACAGCGTTATTATTGGTCATGATTATTATTGTGTTAAATATCACCGCGATTAGTATTCGTAATCGTTTGCGTGAAAACTCTAAAGCAAGTGAGAATTAAGATGGAAGCAATGAATTCAAAACAGACTACCTCTGCGCGAGCGATTGATATTGAATCATTACAGCGTGGACAAAAATTGGATATGGCAAAAGAAACGACGTGTCTAGAGGTGAAGAACTTCAATTTGTTTTATGGTAAAAAACAAGCGCTGTTTGACGTCAATATGAGAATTGCCAAGAATCGAGTGACGGCATTTATCGGACCGAGTGGTTGCGGTAAATCAACGTTGTTACGTTGTTTTAATCGTATGAATGATTTGATTGATACGGTTGAGATCAATGGTGAAATGTTACTCGATGGTCAAGATTTGAATCAGCCATCGGTCAATGTCGCCGACTTACGTCGCCAAGTGGGCATGGTGTTTCAAAAGCCTAATCCATTTCCAAAGTCAATCTATGAGAATGTGGCTTATGGTTTGCGATTGCAGGGTGTGAATGACCGTTCAACGTTAGATAAAGTCGTTGAAAAATCGTTGAAAGGTGCAGCATTATGGGATGAGGTGAAAGATCGGCTACATGAATCAGCAATGGGGATGTCTGGCGGTCAACAACAACGCTTGGTGATTGCGCGAGCCATTGCGATCGAACCTGAAGTGCTATTGCTTGATGAGCCTGCTTCAGCGCTCGATCCTTTATCAACATTGAAAATCGAAGAGCTGATTTATGAACTTAAAGATAAATATACGATCGTTATCGTGACACATAATATGCAACAAGCGGCACGTGTTTCCGATTACACGGCATTTATGTATATGGGCGAGTTGATTGAGTTTGGCGCGACAGATGAGTTGTTTACCAATCCAGTTAAAAAACAGACTGAAGATTACATTACAGGTCGTTACGGATAAGCCCGAAGACGAATAGGAGTTATTATGGTTACAAATTCACAGCATATCTCGCAGCAATTTGAGAAAGAATTGCAGGATATTCGTTCATTAGTTTTGGCGATGGGTGGCTTAATCGAGCAGCAAGTCGCTAACGCACAGCAAGCTTTATTAACAGGGGACAGTGAACTCGCTCGTAGTGTGATTGCATTAGATGAAGATGTAAATGAGTTAGAGGTTAAGATCGACGAAGAATGTATTCAAATTATTGCATTACGTCAACCGACAGCGAGTGATTTACGATTAGTTGCTGGTATTTTAAAGACAATTACCGACTTAGAGCGTATTGGAGATGAATCTGTAAGTATCGCTCGGATGGCGATGAGCCTGTCAGAAAAGGATCGCCCGAAAAAGAATTACCGTGAGTTACAATCAATGGGAAATCATGTGTTGGGTATGTTACACGATGCCTTAGATTGCTTTGCCCGGCTGGATGCAGATCAAGCAGTCAGCGTGGCGCATGAGGATAAAGGCATTGACTCGGACTATGAAGGTATTATTCGCCAATTAATTACCTATATGATGGAAGACCCTCGAACGGTGTCTAAAGCCATTGATATGATGTGGTCGGCGCGTTCTTTAGAGCGTATTGGTGATCATGCTTCAAATATATGCGAACACGTTATTTACCTCGTCGAAGGTAAAGATGTCCGTCATTTGAGTCTCGAAAAAATGGAAGAAGTGGTACAAGGTAAATAAACCAAACGCTACGCTAGCATAGAGAGCAAAAAGCCCGGTCTTTGTGTCTGGGCTTTTTTTGTTTGAATAACTGATTAGTATTTTTAGTACTGGTATGTGACTGTCGACTCATGCAAAATATCGTCATGGATATTGATAACAAGCAAGAGCAGGATAACGAACAGCCGGTTTTGGCGGCGATCGATCTCGGCTCGAATAGTTTTCATATGATTATTGCCCGGTTAAGGGATAACCATTTCCAAGTAGTCGATAAATTACGTGAAATGGTGCAGCTCCGAGCAGGGTTAGACGAGCGAGACTATTTAAGTCAAGAATCGCAAACCCGTGCATTGGCTTGCTTAGAGCGCTTTGGTGAGCGGATTCGCGACCTACCTGAAGACAGTGTGCGCATCGTGGGTACCAATACGTTACGGATTGCAAAAAATAGCAAAACATTCTTAAAAAAAGCCAAAAAGGCGCTTGGTCATTCAATTGATATTGTCGCGGGTGAAGAAGAAGCGCGACTCGTTTATCTTGGTGTTGCCCATGCCTTAAGCTTTGATGATACCCGTCGTTTAGTGATTGATATTGGCGGCGGGAGTACGGAATTCATTATTGGGGAAAGCTTTACGGGCTTAGAACGTGAAAGTCTAGAAATGGGTTGTGTCAGTTTTTCACAACGTTTTTTTTCTGATGGTGTGATTTCTCAAACGCGTATTCAAGCTGCCATTATTGCGGCGGCAACACGGTTACGTGCGATTCAGAAAACCTATCGTGATATTGGTTGGTCTGAGGTGATTGGTGCTTCGGGTACAATTCGTTGTGTGGCAGATATTGTCAAAGATCAGGGCTGGACTGACGACGGTATAATCACGCAGGACTCATTGGATCAGCTTATTGCGTTAATGGTGACTGCTGGCGGGATCGAGGCACTACCCTTCTCGGGGTTGAGTGAAGAGAGAAAATCAGTGCTTCCGGGCGGTGTTGCGGTGTTGAAAGCCGCTTTTAATCAATTGAAAATAGCGAAAATGACGGTGTCTGATGGCGCCCTTCGTGAGGGATTGCTGTACGACTTATTAGGTCGTATTCAACATGATGATGAGCGCGAACGAACGGTAGTAGCAATGGCGCGGCGATACCAAGTTGATGAGGCGCATGCAGACGATATGATTGCTATGCTGGATCGGTTATTTATTCAAGTTGAAAAGATTTGGGCGTTTGAAAAAAAGCATGCCCAGTATCTCCGCTGGGCAGCGCGTTTACATGAGAGTGGATTGTCGATCTCTCATGATCAATATCATAAGCATTCTTATTACTTGGTCGAGCATTGTACGTTGCCGGGTTTTTCTCGCATTGAGCAACATATGCTAGCCGTTTTAGTACGTGGTCATCGGCGTAGTTTCCCGAAGAAATATATTAAAACCTTGCCAAAAGATATGCAGTTGCTAACACAACGTCTGACGATTTTATTGCGCTTAGCAATGGTCTTCAATCGAGGCAGAACTATCGTTGATGAAATCCCATTAACACTTCAAGTGAGAGCCAAAACAGTACAGCTGTCCCTGCCCGAAGGTTGGCTGGCAGAGCATCCTCTAACAGAAGCTGATTTGTTACAAGAAGTGGATTATTTGGCCCAAATAGGCTTGAGTTTAACCATTCAATAATTTTGTTTATTCAGCGTCACAGTTGACGAGAATATCATCGCTTAAAGGCAATGATTGACATAATAAAATTTTACCTTGTTCTACATCCGATTTAGATAAGATATCGCTATTTCGCATCACAACGTCACCGTTTTGCTTGGTGACCATGCACATACCACAACGGGCTTTCTGACAGAAGTAGGCCGGCTTTAGGTCGTGAGCTAACATGCTTTCTAAGAGTGTTTTACCGGGTAAGTAAGGCACAGTATGCTGCTCGCCATCTAAAATGGCATCAAACGACGCAATATCACTACTGATTGGTGGTTCAACGTCAAGAGTTGATTCCGCATCAGCAATAAAACGTTCGAGGAAGATAGCTTGGTTTGAGACACCTAGTGTTTGCAAAGTATTTTCGGTTAAATCCATAAAGGGGCTAGGGCCACAAATAAAGAAATCGTGTTGTGTGTTATCAGCGACAAAGTGTTTGATAGCGCTTTCATTGACGCGACCTTTGTTAGCACTGATGTGATGATGACAATGAAAGCGTTTTGGATAGCGTCGGCAAAGTTCGCTTAATTCTTGTTCGAAGATTATCTGATCTTGGGTCGAATTGGTATAGAACAGACGAACGTCAAGACTGGTTTTACTTAAGGTGTGTTTGATGATCGAGATGATGGGGGTAATACCACTACCACCAGCAAATAATGTAATAGGGCTGCGGTTTGTTGTCGGGACAAAGCGACCACTAGGGGGGGCGATGTCGATGATATCGCCCGTTTTGATACTGTCATTAAGCAAATTAGATGCGCGCCCATCGGTAACGCGTTTAACGGTGATTTTGAGTGCCTTATCCTCTTCTGGGCTGCTAGACAAGGAGTAACAGCGGTCTAGGTAGCCGTTATCATATGGTAAACGTAAAGATAAGAACTGGCCGGCTTGGTAGTTAAAAAGGCGTCGGTATTTGTCTTCTATTTTGAATGTAAAAGATTTCGCTTGTGAGGTTTCTTCATTAATATCACTCACAACGAGTGGGTAGAAATTCATTATTTAAGCCTTTTAGATGTTGAGTATGTTAGCTGTTAAAGCATTGCAAAGCATATAGTATACAGCGAGGGCTTAATATATTCATTTGTGTGGGGGAGTGGAATTGATATGTGGGTGTTATATCAAGGTCATTTTTACGAAGCTGTATCCCCTCTCCAGATTGAGAGGGGATAGGAGATGATGAATGGGGTTAGAAAGTGTAGTTAACGTTTATGTAGCCATTTCGTCCAACACCCGGTAAGCGATCGCCAACTGCAATATCTGCATTACCGGCTGCGCGATTATAACCGCCCAAATGATCGACATAATAACGGTTGAAGATATTGCTTACACCTGCAGTGAAGGTAACATCAGGGCTAGCTTGGTATTGGCCAGACAGGTTAAATAAAGCATAACCACTCGATTTTTCTTCTAAATTCTCACTAGAGACTTTATTTTGCTTGGCGACGGTCTCTGCTTCAAACCCAATTTGCCATGTCGGTTGGATATAACTTAATTTAGTACGAGCGGTTAAAGGCGCAATGCGGTATAGGTTATCACTGGTATCGCGGCGTTCACCTCGAACATAGCTGACAGTACCGTCTAATTGCCACTCAGGGTTAATCGCAACAAACCAGTTGGCATCCATACCGTATAGCTTCGCATCAACATTGCTGAATTTTAATGGCACGGGTTGCCCAGGGTTCATCATAGCGGCAACCATGTTTTGTACGGCCGAAGTTTGCCCTGCCACACCTTGAATATAATCATTAATATGATGATAGAAAACACGGGGTGAAATACCAGCACGGTTTGTATGCCAATCCAGACCTAACTCAAATTGATATGCCTCTTCTTGGTCGAGGTCGATATCACCGACATAGTTATTGCCATCAGCTAAACCGCCTGTACTTTGTAGCGGTGCCCATAAATACCGTTCTTGGTAACTTGGCGCCCGTGTTTTACGAGCAAAACCAACTTCAACGGTGGTCTCATTTGATAGGTCATGACTGAAGGTCGCAAAAACATCGACGAGATGGTCATTTTCACTGTGGTCTGCGTTATTAAAGTCAGCACTTAAAGTTTGAAGTCCTGCTGGAAGACCTGAAAAGATGGCGATATCGCCCGAGTCCATTTTGACTAGACTGTAGCGTAGGCCTGTTTCTAAGTTCCAGCCGTCGGCGACTTCGCCTTGCCATTCGCTAAAGAGACTGTATCGATCGCGCTCAACATCGTTAAAGTTTTCGATGAAGAAAGTGGCGGCATTCGGATTCAGGATCGTGGCGTTGTGATTGGCTTGGTCCATATCAAAGCCAACTAACCAGTTTTGATGTTGGTATTGGGCACCGAACCCACCCCCTTTCACATCGGTTTCAGACATGCGGTAGTCTGCTGGACTATTGTTTGTGCGTTGAGAGAAGTTGTCCATCAAATGGTCAATATCTTGATAATTGAACCGGACACTGTAATCGTCGCCATTACTCAACGTATTACTATATTTTGTTTTAAAGTTTTCGCCTCGGACAAAGATGATATCCATCGGTAAGGGGGCGGTACCGGTTTCACCAATATCAATATGTTTGATATCGGCACCAAATTCTTGTTCGTTATTTTGATAGCCGTAATGGAGCCCAACATTGTCTCTATCTTGCTTACTCGGCCGTATGGCTCCGCCTTTAAAGTCGAGGTCGTCGCCGCGATCAGAACTGCCTGAAAACTGTAAGCGATGGTGTTGATTGGTGATAGCTGTGGTGAGGCCTAACTGTCTAGTGTGTCCATTACTGGTATAGCCCGCGCTAGCATTACCGTGGATCTCTGCTTCATTAGTTTGGCCAAACTCGACATATTTAGAGTCAGCTGAAATAGTGCCACCGATAGTTTCGATACCTGTGCGCACAGGGGCGATACCACGATATACCGAGACTTGTTTGGTCTGCGAGGAAGGTAGATAGGTGAGTGGGGCATCCATACTATTTGGTCCCGCTTCGTGCATGCCGACACCATCAATCAGGACATTGACACGGCTACCAAATAGGCCCCGATACTGAGCGACGCTGGAAATCACACCATTACTATTGATATTGGCACCCGGCAAGCGCTTCACCATATCTCCAAGATCTGTTGTGCTTGCAGGTAAGGCTGGCATTGCATAAGGCGTTTCTTCGGTTGTAACACCTTGTACAGACATGGCTGGCAAGCTAAGTCTTTCCGCTTGGGCTGATGCCGCGAGCCCCATGAGTAACAGTGGGATAGGTAATAGTTTAAAACGTTGCATGGGGGTTCTCCAATTCAATAACACTTACAAATTATAGGGTTCAATTTATGCTAAAAAATGTGTTTTTTAGATATAAAGTGTGTGAAATAACACAATTCTGTGTTTTTATAGCGTGTTATCGTGCTCGTTTCAGTTTTTCGATATCTTAAGGTACGGGTCAAATGGAAGCAATTACAGGCTCCTATATTACGGCGTTTTTGTTAGGTTTGTTTAGTACAGTTCATTGTTTGGCGATGTGCGGCTCGGTTATCGGCGCCTTGACGTTGAGTTTGCCAATGGATGTACGGGAAAGCCAACGCAAGATGTTGCCTTATGTGTTTAATTATAATTTGGGTAGAATTTTAAGTTATACCATGGCGGGTGCGATTGTCGGCTTGTTAAGTTCGCCCTTGGCCAATGTGAATGGTCATATGATTTTGCGATATCTCTCGATTGTGGTGATGATTGGGATGGGCCTTTATTTGGCCGGTTGGTTTCCTAAGTTTGCCAAAATGGAACGGTTAGGCGCGCCAATATGGCGCTGGTTACAACCGATTGGCCAGAAGTTGTTACCGGTTAAAGCATTTTCTCAGGCGTTTTGGTTAGGAATTGTGTGGGGTTGGCTGCCATGTGGGCTGGTCTATGCTGCGTTAGCTGTGGCGGCCACGGTTGGGGATCCGATTCAAGCATCGATGGTGATGTTGTCTTTTGGACTAGGGACGTTACCAGCAGTGATGGGAGCGGGTTTGTTTACCGGCTTACTGGCCTCATTAGCCCGCGCCAAACATATGAAACGCATTGCTGGGGTATCGATTATTATCATGGCCTTAATGACGCTGCTGTTACCGCACCAACATACGCCAGAACAACATCATATTGAGTTTCATCCAATAAAAGATGAGGCATTAAAATGAATACAGCCATATTAGGTCAATCTCCAGAGATCATGCATTTATTGCGCACTTTACCGATGATTGCGCTGAGTGAAGCGAGTGTTTTAATACAAGGCGAAACAGGGACCGGTAAAGAGCTCATTGCTCAAGCGCTACATGCTGAAAGTCGCCGCCGTGTCAAACCGTTGGTTACGATAAATTGTGCGGCATTGCCTGAAGAGGGTGTGGAAGTAGACTTGTTCGGTAAAGGTAATGTGGAGGGTGACGTGATTCATCGCGGTCGCTTATTGGCGGCAGAAGGCGGAACGGTCTTTTTTGATAATGTCGAGTCTTTACCTTTGACTATCCAAGCCAAGGTGCTGCGGTTTTTAGAGGCTGGGGAGTGTCAGTTACAGGGCTGTCATAAATTACAGATAGTGGATGTACGGATTATTGCCGCCAGCAGTGCTGATCTTCAACATTTAGTCGATGCCGGACGTTTTCGGCGTGATTTATTTTATCGTCTGCAAGTCGTCCCATTCATTGTGCCGGCATTACGTGATCGTAGTGATGATATTTTGCTACTTTTACGCCATTTTGGCCGTGAATTTGCGGGCAGTAATGCGGTTGTTCGCTTTAGCAAGCAAGCTGAACATTGTCTCTTAACGTATGCTTGGCCGGGTAATGTTCGGGAATTGATGAATTTTTGTCAAAGAATGGCATTGTTGACCCCAGGCAAAGCGATTCAACCGGCTGATTTACCCCCTGAAATGATGCCGGAGGTAGCCGCAGAAAGCCATGTTTTTACATTGCCGCCGACAGGCATAAAATTGGCGCAAGTTGAGCTGGATTTGATTGAGCAAGCGCTGGAATTGTCAGCAGGGAATCGTTCTAAAGCCGCGCGGCTATTGGGTATTAGCCGGGATACTTTGCTTTATAGGATGCAAAAACATGCACTCTAGCCTAAAGTATTAAATTGATTATCAAACAGTATTTGGATGTCGCATGAAGCAGTATTTAGCGTTATTACGAGATGTAATGGAAAACGGTGTCGACAAGGGGGATCGTACTGGGACGGGAACCCGCTCGGTGTTCGGGCGTCAATTACGTTACGATTTGGCTGAAGGTTTTCCATTATTAACGACTAAAAAACTGCATATACGCAGTATTTTGCATGAGTTGCTATGGTTTTTGAGTGGTGAAACCAATATCCAATATTTGCAAGACAATGGCGTATCTATCTGGAATGATTGGGCGACCGAATCCGGCGAGTTGGGGCCCGTTTATGGGGCACAATGGCGTCGTTGGCAAGGGAGTGATGGGCAAACCTTTGATCAAGTGTCAGCCTTAATCGATAGTCTAAAGAATAACCCCGATAGCCGCCGCCATATCATCAGTGGCTGGAATGTTGCTCTGTTGCCAGATGAAACGAAAAAGCCTTGGGAAAATGCGGAGGCGGGTTTAATGGCGTTGCCGCCTTGTCATTTGCTGTACCAATTTTATGTCGCCGAGGGCAAGTTAAGCGCGTCGCTCTATATTCGCTCAAATGATTTGTTTTTAGGCAATCCATATAATACGGCGTCTCTTGCTTTTTTAACGCATATGTTGGCACAACAGTGTGATTTAGCCGTCGGTGAGATAGTGATCAGTATTGGTGATGCCCATATTTATTCAAATCATTTTGAGCAAGTGAACACGCAACTCAACCGCACGCCAGGACGCTTGCCGCAATTAGTGATTAAGCGTAAACCAGCCTCTATCTTTGATTACCAATTTGATGATTTTGAGATTGTTGATTATGAGTCACAAGCCCATATTGCGGCGCCGATAGCCGTTTAATGACGGTGCTGTCATCGCCTTGAAACCTGCAAGCCATGAAGCTTAAGTTAAGTGTGGTGAGTGATCATCTTGCCTAGAAAGCATGTATTACAGTCATTTAGGATCCTGCCATGCCAAGAAAAAACAAGGAAACGCGCGGTTTAACGACTTACTTTGTTTGGGATAAGCCGGTTCGTTATTGTCATTGGCTTAATGTGTTGTGCGTCTTGTGTCTGATCGCTATTGGTACCGTCATCCTGAATAGTAAAGCGTTGGGTGTGACCAATGAGGGCAAGATTCTACTCAAAACCTGGCATGTTTATGTCGGTTATGTTTTTGCGCTTAACCTCACGTTTCGAATCGTCTGGGGGCTTATCGGCAGTCCATATGCACGTTGGCGTGCCATCTTACCAATAGGGTCAAGCTACTGGTCAGACTTTGCCCAGTTTACGAAAGGCATTAAACAGCGAAAACCGGTCGGTTTTTTAGGGCATAACCCCTTGGGCAGGCTGATGGTGACCTTGTTATTTTTATTAATGTCGATACAAGCTTTGACGGGTTTGGTTTTGGCCGGAACCGATGTCTATATGCCACCTTTTGGTGGCGTGATGAAACAATGGGTCGCGCAGGACGCTGCGAGTGTTGTTGACGTGAAGCCTTATTCAAAAGATGGGGTTGATGAGCAAAACTATCAAACGATGCGAGATCTTAGGCAACCGGTGGTTAAAACGCATTATTATGTGTTTTTCATACTATTGGGCGCGATAGCTATACATATATTGGGTGTTGTCGCGACAGAGCTCAGAGAGGGTAATGGGATTGTGTCGGCAATGTTTACCGGTAAGAAGTTTTTTAAAGACAAACCAATTGATACTGAATAAGTGTGAAATCAGAGCTGATTATTTTCTGCCAATGAATAGCTGTCGGCATCACCAATCACGATATGATCTAACACTCTGATATCCACTAAGTCGAGCGCTTCACGTAAGCGTCGCGTTAACTGGATATCGGCATGGCTGGCTTGAGGCTGCCCAGAAGGGTGATTATGAGCAAAGATGACCGCGGCGGCATTGAAGTGTAGCGCTTGCTTGATGACTTCTCTTGGGTAGACCGTTGCCGCATCGATCGTGCCTCGAAACAGCTCCTCAAATGCAATCATGCGATGTTGGTTATCTAACCAAAGGCAGGCAAACACTTCATGCTTATAAGCTCGAAGCTGTTGTTTTAGAAAACGTTTGGTCACCTGGACCTCGGTGAGGGCGTTACCATAACTGAGCGTGGAAGCCATGTGCCGATTACTCATTTCCATCACGGCTTGTAATTGTGTGTATTTAGCTGGGCCTAGCCCATATTGCTGACAGAACTGTTTTTGGTTGGCTTCCAATAAAGCACGTAAGCTACCAAACTGATCTAATAATTGCTGGGCGAGCTGAACGGCTGATAAACCTGTGGCCCCCGTGCGCAAAAAAATCGCTAACAGTTCAGCGTCAGATAATATCGAAGCCCCATGACGTAATAGCTTTTCTCGCGGTCGGTCGTCGGCAGGCCAGTCTTTAATCGCCATCTTGCATCCTTGCTTTGATAGATTTAAGTAAAAATAACATAGTGTTTTTAGCAAAAACAATCACTTGTTTTGAATTTGATAACTAAAAAAGGTATTCTGATCGCCCTTTTTTTACGATTGAATTATGGCCGGTAAACTTTATATTAAGACCTTTGGTTGTCAGATGAATGAGTATGATTCATCAAAGATGGCAGACGTGCTTGCAGACTCGCATCAGTTGGAGATAACACAGATCGCTGAAGAGGCAGATGTACTGCTGCTTAACACGTGCTCTATTCGTGAAAAAGCACAAGAGAAAGTCTTTCATCAGCTTGGTCGCTGGAAGCGATGGAAAGATAATAAGCCCAACCTCGTGATTGGGGTCGGTGGCTGCGTGGCGAGTCAGGAAGGCGATGCCATCCGCCGTCGTGCGCCTTATGTTGACTTGATATTTGGACCTCAAACCTTACATCGCTTACCAGCGATGCTGGATGATGTGAATAAAAGTCATCAACCCCGGATGGATATTTCTTTTCCTGAAATCGAAAAATTTGATAATTTGCCTGCGGCAAAATCAGAAGGTCCGACGGCTTTTGTTTCAATCATGGAAGGCTGTAGTAAATATTGTACCTTCTGTGTGGTGCCTTATACTCGCGGCGAAGAAGTTAGCCGACCACTCGATAAAGTGTTGACCGAAATTCGAGGTCTAGCACGGCAAGGTGTGCGAGAAGTGAATCTGCTGGGTCAGAATGTCAATGCTTATCGAGGTGATATCGATGGTGAAGATCAAGCGGATTTAGCATTATTGATTCATTATGTGGCCGCGATTGAAGGCATTGACCGTATTCGCTTTACCACCTCTCATCCGGTTGAGTTTTCGGATAGTTTGATTGAGGCTTTTGCTGAAGTGCCTGAGCTAGTGAGTCATTTACACCTACCCGTACAGTCGGGGTCTAACCGTATTTTAGCGATGATGAAGCGTGGTCATACGGTGCAGGAATATAAAGATAAAATTGCCCGCATCAAAGCGGTAAGACCGAATTTGAGTATGTCCAGTGATTTCATTATTGGCTTTCCTGATGAGCAAGATAGCGATTTTCAAGATACAGTGGATTTGATTAATGCGATTGAGTTTGATCATTCCTTTAGTTTTATTTATAGCGCCCGCCCGGGTACGCCGGCATCTGCTTTTGTGGATTCTGTGAGCGAGGACACTAAGAAAGCGCGTTTAAAAACGGTTCAAGATCGGCTGCGCGAGCTTGAAAGTCAGCATAGCGAAAGCATGTTAGGCTCAGTGCAACGTCTATTAGTGGAGCGGCTCGCACAACGACACGAAGGTGAATTAGCTGGACGAACAGAAAATAACCGCGTGGTGAATTTTGAAGGAACACCTTCTTTGATTGGCAAATTTGTTGATGTTCATATCACTGAAGCGTATACCAACTCACTGCGTGGCGAATTATTAGCCGACAGTGTCATTCTTTAAATTTGAGGAATAATTATTTGTGACTGCTCCTTCTGCTTCACTAGAAACGATTAATTTTGAGTTAAGCCCGATTGATAATGATCGTTTGGCAAATTTATGTGGTCATCTTGATGAGCATTTGAGAATGATGGAGCGCGGGTTTGGTGTCGAGGTCAACAACCGTGGTGCTAAGTTTCAAATTATTGGCCCCGCGGATATTTTGGCGGGTGCTCAAGCCGTGATCCATGAGTTATATGCTGAAACCGCTCAGTCTATTCTAGCGCCAGAGCAAGTCCATCTTGCTATTCGATCACTGGGTGGTACAGAAACCTTAGTACAAAAAGCACCGCAAGAAGTCATTATTAAAACCAAACGCGGCTTAGTCAAAGCGCGGGGTGAGAATCAACAAGCCTATTTACAACGCGTGATGACACATGACATCAATTTTGGAATTGGTCCTGCGGGTACGGGTAAAACCTATCTTGCTGTCGCGTGTGCGGTGGAAGCATTAGAGCGTGATTTTGCACGTCGCATCGTGTTGGTTCGTCCCGCCGTCGAGGCTGGTGAGAAGCTGGGTTTTTTGCCGGGTGATTTGAGCCAGAAAGTCGATCCCTATCTACGACCACTTTATGATGCGTTATATGAAATGTTGGGTTTTGAGCGTGTAGCGAAGCTGATCGAGCGCAATGTGATTGAGGTCGCGCCTCTAGCGTATATGCGTGGCCGCACCTTGAATGAATCTTTTATTATTTTGGATGAAGCGCAAAACACCACAGCCGAACAGATGAAGATGTTTTTGACCCGTTTGGGTTATAACTCGACGGCGGTGATTACCGGTGATATTACCCAGATCGATTTGCCGGGTTCGCAAAAATCGGGTTTAAGGGATGCGATTGAAGTATTGAAGGATGTAGAAGGTATTGGATTCACGTTTTTCCAAGCCAAAGATGTCGTACGTCATTCCTTGGTGCAAAAAGTCATCGTAGCTTATGAGCAGGCAGGTAAACACAGTTAATGACCGTGACGGTGGATATACAGCACGCGTGTTCAGGTACTGTACCAACGGCGACATTGATCCAGTCCTGGGTTGAGTCAGCCTTGCAAGCCGTGCCGGAAGATTGTGAATTGAGTGTACGTTTTGTTGAAGAAGATGAAAGTGCTGATTTAAACTCTCAATATCGCGGTAAGCCAGGGCCGACTAATGTTTTGTCATTTCCTTTTGATAACGACATCGTGATCGAGCCTCGGTTATTGGGTGATTTGGTTATTTGTGCCCCTGTTGTTGCACGTGAAGCTGTCGCGCAATCAAAAACCGAGATGAATCATTGGGCGCATTTGGTGGTGCATGGATGCTTGCATTTATTGGGTTATGATCATATTGAAGATGTTGAAGCTGAAGAGATGGAAGCATTGGAAACGCAAATTTTGAAATCATTAGCAATTGACGATCCTTATCGAGAACAAGGTGATGAAACATGAGTGAGGGGCAGCAGAGTCGCTCGAAGTTGGTAGCTTGGCAACAACGACTAAGTAAACTGTTTTTAGAGCCACAAGATCAGGAACAACTAGTCGAGTTAATTCGATCGGCAGCAGAGCGCCATATTTTAGATTCCGAAGCGTTGGCGATTGTGGAAGGTGCGTTGAGCGTCGCCCAAATGCAAGCGCGAGATATTATGATCCCACGCTCACAAGTCGTGATGGTGTCACGCGATGCGTCGGCCGCGGAAATTTTAAAACTGATCACCGAAACGACCCATTCTCGTTTTCCTGTTGTAGATGATGATAGGGATGATGTGATTGGTATTTTGTTAGCAAAGGATGTGCTTTCTATGGTGGTGGCGGCTGGAAAGTTCGAGTTTGATTTGCGAGAACTATTGAGACCTGCGGTGTTTATTCCAGAAAGTAAACGACTGAATGTTTTATTGGCCGAGTTTCGTGGTCGCCGTAACCATATGGCCATTGTTGTTGATGAGTATGGTGGCGTGGCGGGGATGGTGACTATTGAGAACGTGCTCGAGCAGATCGTTGGTGAAATTGATGATGAGCACGATATCGATAATGACGTTCCTATTTTACAGCGTGATGAAACGACTTATGCCATTAAAGCATTGACGGAATTAGAAGAGTTTAATGAACGTTTTGGCACCCAGTGGAGTGATGAAGACTTTGATACCGTCGGTGGTTATGTGGTGAATCAGTTTGGTCACTTACCTGGGAGAGGTGAAAAGGTCAAGGTTAACCAATTTGAGTTTACAGTGATTAGGGCTGATAACCGCAGAATACATTTATTGGAAATGCAAGTGTTGCCTGAAATTGAGTCGTTCGGCGACACAGGAGCGTGAGCCTGCTTGATGTGAAGGCTCCGTCGAACTGGGTAGGCAATGCGGTTGCCTTGTTGTCGGGGATGGCAATGCCATTGGCTTTTGCGCCTTTCCATGCATACCCGGTTGCAATACTTAGTGTGACGTTGTTGTTTTTGAGCTGGCAAGATGTTGATGCCAAGCAGGCGGCGTTACGCGGATTTTTATTTGGTCTAGGCCTGTTTGGCGTTGGGGTGTCGTGGATTTATGTCGCGATTCATCAATTTGGCCAGACAAGCATGATCTTAGCGGGCTTATTGACCGCTCTGTTCGTGGCTTTCCTTGCTCTGTATCTTGCAGTATTAGGCTGGGTGATTAAGAAGTTTACGGCTGAACGAGCTTTTAGCCGCTTTGATTATATTTTACTGTTGCCATTGGCATGGTTGTTTTTTGATTGGTTTAAAGGCTGGTTCTTAACGGGATTTCCTTGGTTGGAACTAGGTGTCAGTCAGATTGAAGGACCGTTGAGTGGCTATACGCCAGTCCTTGGGTCTTTGGGGGTGACTTTGATTGCGGCGTTGTCAGCAGGTTTATTGGCGAGCTTATGGCAATATAAACATCTCTCTACGGCGGTTGTATTGGTGGCTATTTGGGCCGGAGGCTTAGCTTTACAAACCATTGAATGGACGGATCAGAGCGATGAGGCTTTAACGGTTAGCTTGATTCAAGGCAATATACCGCAAGAGATTAAGTGGAATAGAGAGCAGGTATTCACAACCTTGGATTTGTATCGCACTAAAACGCAAGCACAATGGCAAAGTGATCTGATCGTCTGGCCAGAAAATGCCGTGACAGTATTTTATCATCAAGCGAAAACCGCTTTTCTCGACCCGTTGGCAGCACAGGCGCGTGACAACAAAACTGATATTATTCTGGGAATACCGATTTATGACGAAGCTGAAAAGCGGTATTACAATGGTGTCATGTCGTTGGGGGCGGAAACCGGGTTTTATCATAAACGGCATCTAGTGCCATTTGGGGATTATGTGCCTTTTGAGTGGTTACGTGGCTTGATTGCCTTTTTTGATTTACCGATGTCGTCATTTTATCCCGGTCAAGACGGACAAGCCTTGTTGACCGCAGCTGGACAGAAAGTGGGGCTTTCTGTCTGCTATGAAGATAGCTTTTCGAGGGAAGTGCTTGACACCGTACCAGAGGCTAGCTTGTTGGTGAACTTAACCAATAATGCTTGGTATGGTGATTCGTTTGCGCCCCACCAACACTTACAAATTTCACAAAATAGAGCCTTAGAAACAGGACGCCCAATAATCCGGTCGACAACAAATGGCATTTCAGCGTTGATAGATCACCGAGGTGGATTACAAGCAACAACAGCGCAATTTGAGATGGCGGTACTGACAGGACAAGTACAACCACGGCAAGGAATGACGTTTTATGTACGATGGCATCAATGGCCTTTATGGGGTTTGGCGCTGTTCATGTTGTTGGTGTGGGCGTATTATCGACAAAATGATTTAAGAAAGCAGACCGGTTGATGCAGTTTTTAACGATACAACGTATTTTAGGCATTTTATTAGGACTTTTTAGTCTGTCGCTGTTACCGCCGATTGCGGTGTCGTTGTTTTATCAAGATGGTTCTACAGAAGCCTTTGTGACTGCTTTTTTCTTATTATTGGTAACGGGGTTTGTTTTTTGGTTTCCCGTTCGACAACATCGAAAAGAGCTGAAAGTGCGAGATGGCTTTTTGGTCGTGGTGATGTTTTGGGTGACCTTGGGCTTATCGGGTGCCGTACCTTTCTTTTTAACACAAGTGCCCGAAATGTCGTTTACCGATGCGGTATTTGAGTCCGTGTCAGGATTAACGACAACGGGCGCGACAGTCTTGACTGGATTAGATCACTTACCCGAAGCCGTGTTGTTTTACCGTCAGTTCTTGCAATGGCTTGGTGGTATGGGAATTGTTGTGTTGGCCGTTGCTATTTTGCCCTTGCTTGGGGTCGGCGGCATGCAGTTATACCGTGCCGAAACGCCAGGTCCGATGAAAGATGCTAAATTGACCCCACGAATTACCGAAACAGCAAAAGCGTTATGGTATATCTACTTAACGTTGACTGTATTGTGTTCTGTGGCGTTTTATTTTGCAGGGATGAGCTGGTTTGACGCTGTCGGCCATAGTTTTTCTACCGTAGCGATAGGTGGTTTTTCGACGCATGACGCGAGTATTGGTTATTTTGATAGCGCGTTGATTGAGATGGTTGCGGTGTTTTTTATGCTGTTGTCAGGGATGAATTTTTCGCTGCATTTTTTAGCTTGGCGCCATCGTTCAGTTCGACATTACTGGGCTGATTCAGAGTTACGTACCTATTTATTGATTTTAGTTACTATTTCGATAGTGACCGCGACGTATTTAAAGTTTACGCAAACCTTTGATGATCCTTGGACGGCAATTCATCAAGGCATCTTCCAAGCGGTGTCGATTGGTACGACAACGGGATTTACTACGACAGACTACTATTTATGGCCAGGCTTTTTGCCTATCTTGTTACTGATGGCAAGCTATATCGGTGGTTGTGCAGGGTCAACTGGCGGTGGAATCAAGGTCATTCGAGTAATGTTGCTATTTAAGCAAGGCTATCGTGAGGTATTACGCTTGATTCATCCCAATGCTATTATTGCAATTAAGGTCAATAATAAGGCATTACCGTCAAAAATCGTGGGTGCAGTCTGGGGCTTTTTTGCCTTATACGTCTTTTGTTTTAGTTTTATGCATTTACTCCTAATGTCGACTGGGCTAGATATTGTGACCTCATTCTCGGCGGTCACCGCCTGTTTAAATAATTTAGGTCCAGGCTTAGGCGAGGTGGGGGCAAACTATGGCGGTATCAATGCACCTTCAAAGTGGGTGTTGTGTATTGCAATGCTACTGGGCCGATTGGAAATTTTTACATTGCTGGTGGTGTTAACCCCCGCATTTTGGAAACGATAACTGAATATTAGGATGCAGACTATACAAACAAAATGGGATCAAATTTATCAGCAACATGACGGCGCGCTGAATGTGGCAGAAGTGTTGCAAAATAACCATTACTTATTACCGAAAGCAGGTGTTGCTTTAGATCTTGCCTGTGGTTTGGGTGGGAATGCCGTGTTTCTTGCCGAAAAGGGCTTAACGGTTAAAGCCTGGGATATTTCCTCTGTCGCTATTGGACAGCTAGCGTCGACGGCAAAACAACGAGGGCTTGATATTGCCGCGACGGTAAGGGACGTGGTTGCCGAGCCGCCCGAAGCAAATAGCGTGGATGTCATACTTGTGAGTCACTTTTTGGCACGTGAGTTATGCCCAGCGCTGATAGCGGCGATTAAGCCCGGTGGTTTATTGTTTTACCAGACCTATTGTCAGCAGAAAGTGGATGATGTGGGTCCTAAAAACCCGGATTATTTGTTGGCTGATAATGAGTTAAGGCATTTATTTTCAGAGATGAAATTGCGCGTTTATCGTGAAGAAGCGCTGTTAGGTGAGCATACGATGGGCATGCGGAATCAGGCATGGTTATTAGCAGAGAAGCCGAAGCTTTAAATGGAACGTTTAAATAAATTTGCTGTCGATTAGATAGATCAGTAGAATTGTTCAGTCCCGACCGCCCATAAAGTAATGATGGGCAGTTTATTAGCCCAATACGAAACGAGTATAGATATGAAAGCCGATATCCACCCAGAATATAATGAGATTGATGTGACTTGCAGTTGTGGTAACACATTCAAAACTCGTTCAACACGTGCTGCAGCATTGACATTAGATGTGTGTGCCGAGTGCCACCCGTTTTATACAGGCAAGCAAAAAATGCTTGATACGGCTGGCCGTGTTGATAAGTTCCGCCAAAAATACGGGAAATAAATACGCCGGGCCTTGCGCCTAGGTTTATTTAAAATACTAATGATTGAGGCCGTACCTATGAGTACACGTCGTCGATTAGTAAAAAGCCTCTGTTTTTTAGCAGGGGCTTTTTTGTTTACATTTCTTGCTGGCTGTGCACAGAACCCGGTAACAGGGGAGAGTGATTTCGTGATGCTAAGCGAAGATAAAGAAATCAGCATTGGCAGAACCAATCACCCTAAAATCTTGGCTCAATATGGTCGCTATCAGGACGAGGCACTTCAACGATACGTTCAATCGGTCGGAGATCGACTAGCCAATGTAAGCCACCGTAAAGAATTGATTTACCGCTTTACCGTTTTGGATTCTCCGGTGGTTAATGCGTTTGCTTTGCCTGGTGGTTATATTTACATCACGCGGGGATTGATGGCCTATCTAAATTCTGAAGCGGAGCTGGCAGCGGTGTTAGGACATGAGATCGGTCATGTGACCGCGCGTCATGGTGTGCGTCAACAAAGCGCTGCTCAGGCGGCCAGTATAGGCTATACCATCGGTTCGATATTATTGCCAGAATTACGTGGCCCAGGTACGCAAGATTTGTTCAATATTTTGGGTGGCGCATTATTAAGTGGCTATGGTCGAGAACATGAGCTGGAATCAGATGGCCTAGGTGCTGAGTATTTAGCACGAGCCGGTTATGCACCCAAAGCGATGCTAAACGTTATTGGAGTTTTAAAAGATCAGTCCTCTTTTTCTGCTGCAGAAGCCGAGCAACAAGGCCGTGAGCCGCAAGGGTATCATGGTGTGTTTGCTAGCCATCCTGATAATGATACCCGCTTACAAAATGTTGTTTTTGCTGCGAACCAGTATATTGTGCAAGATGGGCAAATAAAACGAGATGATTATCTGAACCAAGTCAATGGAATGATCTTTGGTGATAGTGAAAAACAAGGTATTCGCTCAGGTCAGCATTTTTATCACCTTGAGATGGGTTTTGCGGTTAAATTCCCCAAAGATTGGCAAATTAATAATAAGCCGAGCAGCTTGCAATCATTGTCTGCTGGTGGAAAAGCCTTTATTGAAATGACCGCGGCAGATCTGAATCGTCGTTTGTCGCCCTCACAATTCATCCAGCAGCGCCTAGGAATTGATAAGTTAAGACAGGGCGAAGCGCTGAGCGTTAATGGACTAGAAGGTTATACTGGCATCGTTGAGCTGAGAGGGAATCTCGGCCGAGTGACTGTTATTTATCTGCGAGATAAGGCTTTTATATTTCTTGGTGGAGTGAAAGAGAAGCAGCTGTTTAACCAATTCGACAGCTTGTTTGTTGCGACAGCAAAGAGCCTGCATCGTTTACGAGACGAAGAGATCCCATTAGCGAAAGCGCAAAAAGTAGTCGTTAAATCCGTTGGCAAGACAGACAGTTACCTATCTTGGTCGAAGAGGTCACGCATTAGCAATAGCCCCTTAATGCAGCTCCGGCTGTTAAATGGTCATTACCCTGATGGTGAATTAGCTACCGGCCAACGTGCAAAATATATTCAATAAAGCTTTAAAATAAATCAATCAAAGGTTCTGATTTTTCGCCTTCTTGATTGGCAATGCTGCCGCTTGGATTGTACTGATTAGGGACAAGCTCGCTTCGAAAGGTTTCAGTTATGGTGTTGGTAGCGCCAGGCCATGCTAGCAGGCCCGTTTCCGGATCGATGTCCACGGTGACCATATCATCGGGTAGTTGTAGAGCTTGTTCTGGCACCCCTTTTAAGGCCCGTTCCATAAAGCTGATCCACATCGGTAATGCTGCCCGTCCGCCGGTTTCATAACGTCCGAGCGAACGAGGAGAGTCGAAACCGACCCAGCTAATGGCGACAAGATTGGGGCTAAAGCCATTGAACCAAGCATCTACTTGATCATTGGTTGTGCCTGTTTTGCCTGCCAGATCTTGACGACCGATTTTCATGGCTGCTCGGCCGGTACCATAACGCACGACGTCTCTTAATAAGCTGTTCATAATATAGGCGTTTTGAGGCGTCATAATACGTTTTGCTGAGGTAGTGTTAGGCAAGATTGTAGTGCCGATACAGTTTTCACAAACTGTTTCAGGTTGTGCTTGCATGATGATGTTGCCGTCCATATCCTCAATACGTTGTATCAGAAAGGGTTCGACACGGTAACCGCCATTGGCAATGGCTGAGTAGGCGCGAGCCATATCCCAAGGTGCTGCACTACCACTGCCAAGAGCTAACGATAAATTACGTGGCATCTGTTCGATATCAAAGCCAAAGCGAGCGGCATAGTCTATGGCGAAGCTAGGGCCGATATCTCGCAATAGGCGGATAGACACTAAATTTCGGGAATGCGTTAAGGCCACTCGAAGCCTTGTTGGGCCAAAAAATCGTCCGCTGTAGTTCGATGGGCGCCAAACATTGTCAAGATTTGGATCGTCAAGGACAACTGGCGCATCATTAATAATCGTAGCGGACGTGTAACCTTTTTCGAGTGCAGCGGAGTAAATGAAAGGCTTGAATCCAGAGCCAGGTTGGCGACGGGACTGGGTCACACGGTTAAACTTGCTGTTGTAGTAGTCAAATCCGCCATTTAAGGCTGTGATGGCGCCATCACGTGGCGAAACGGCGATTAAAGCACCTTCTGCTTCAGGAAGTTGTGCTAATTGCCATTGACCGGATGGATCTTGATAGACGCGAATAATATCGCCAGCTGTTAATACATCTTCGATTTTACTGGGTTTTTTACCCATACTATTGGTGCTCAGTTGTTTTCTGGCCCAAGATAAATCTTGATAACGAAGATCAATTAGGCCTTTGTCCTTGATGTAGGTTTTAGCGACATCTTTTTGTATTTTGATGACAAGGCCAGGCAGTAGTGGGCCAATACTGTTGGTTTCTGAGAGTAATTGTTCGACATTCTCTGTGGTGAGTTCTGTTGGTAACTCAACCTGTTGTAGAGGGCCGCGGTAGCCATGACGCTTGTCATAACCAAGTAGCGCTGACTGTAGGGCGTAGTTCGCGGCTTGTTGATGTGTTGCTTGAATGGTCGTGTAAATATTGAGACCAATATTGTAGACATCTTCACCAAATTTTTCGGTTAGTTCTGTGCGGACAATTTCGGCAACATAGGGTGCATATACTTCGATTTCTCGCCCATGATAACTAGCTGTGATGGGGGTTTTTATGGCATCGCGATAACTTTGTTCAGGGATGTAACCCACTTCCCACATCCGGCGAAGCACATAGTTTCTTCTCAGCAGAGCACGCTCAGGGTTGGCAATAGGATTAAACTTTGACGGGGCTTTTGGCAGGCCAGCAATCATTGCTATTTCGGATAAAGTGAGTTCTTCCAGAGACTTGCCATAATAGACTTTTGCTGCGGCACCTATGCCGTATGCGCGTTTACCAAGATAAATTTTATTCAGGTAAAGAGTGAGGATTTCTTTTTTGTTGAGTACACGTTCAATTTGAATGGCGAGAATAATTTCATTGAGTTTACGTAGATATGTTTTTTCAGAGCTGAGAAAGAAATTTCTTGCTAACTGCATAGTGATAGTACTACCACCTTGTGCTTTTTGGCCCGTGGCAATTAGGCTATAGACAGCGCGAAGCAAGCCTTGGTAATCTACACCTGGGTGTTCAAAAAAACGATCATCTTCGGCAGCGAGAAAGGCATAAGTTAATTGTACGGGAATATCGTCATAGGTAATGGGGATCCGACGTTTGTCTCCGAACTCTGCCATCAGTAGTCCTTCTGCACTGTATATTCGAAGAGGGACTTGTAATTGTGTTTCTTTCAATGCTTCAGTGGGGGGAAGTTGTGGGGCCAAGACATAATACACGCTGACTGCGGCGAGTACAGTCAAGATAAACGCGATGAAAAAGAAGGCAAATAGATGTTTAATGTGACGTAGCATAAGGTTTTTGTGCTTGCTCGCTTGAAAGTAGATGATCAGATGGCTATAAGTATATCTTACGAAACGTTAGAAAATTTAACTAAAGAAAATTTAGCCAGTAGATATTGTTTTTTTTAGATGCATGCACTATAGTCCTAATAAACTACTTTAAGTTATGAATGTAAGTAATGGTGTGTGACAGTATTAACCCGACATATGGAGCGGTCAATGTTTGGACAAAAAAAATCTTCATTATTAGGGATTGACATTAGTTCTTCCGTGGTGAAAATGCTAGAGCTTGGCCAAGCCAATGGTAAGTATAGTGTAGAAGCCTATGCGGTTGAGCCTTTACCTCTAAATGCTGTGGTAGAAGGCCGTATCGATAATATTGAAGAAGTTGCAGCTGCCATAGGACGTGCACTCAAAAAATCAGGTTCCAAATCAAAAAATGCAGCGGTCGCTGTATCGGCAAATTCAGCCATTACTAAAATCATTTCTTTCCCAGCCAGTTTATCCGATCGTGAAATGGAAGAGCAGATTATGCTCGAAGCGGACAGTTATATCCCTTACCCGTTGGAAGAAGTGCGGTTGGATTTCGAAGTGATAGGTCCGTCAGCTGCGGATCCCGATGCTGTCGATGTCTTGCTTGCCGCCTCAAGAAGTGAAAATGTCGATGCGAGGATAGAGGCATTAGAAGATGCAGGTCTTAAGCCTAAGTTGATCGATGTTGAAGCCTACACGATAGAGAATGCCTTTAGTTTAATTCGAGAGCAAATGCCCAATCACGGCCAAGGCTTAACAGTCGCCGTATTCGACGTCGGTGCTTCTGTAACCACATTACACGTACTTGTTGATGGCAAAATAGTGTTTACACGCGAACAGACTTTCGGTGGTCGAATGCTGACAGAGGATATCGAACGCCATTATGGGATGTCTTATCAAGAAGCTGGCTTTGCAAAAAAACAGAATAATCTGCCTGAAGATTATGAAGAAAAGGTATTGGAACCGTTTAAACGTTCCATGACAACAACGGTAACGCGAGCATTGCAGTTTTTCTTTTCTGCGTCGACGCAATATCAATCCATTGATTATATTTTGTTAGCGGGTGGTTGTGCTTCAATTCAAGGCATTAACGCGATGATTGAAGAGGAAACCGCTACACCGACCTCCGTTGCAAACCCATTCTCGGATATGATTCTCGGGTCTAAAATTAAGATCCAAGCTTTGAGTAATGATGCACCCTCTATGTTGATTGCTTGTGGACTAGCAATGAGGAGTTTTGATTAATGGCCCGTATTAATTTATTACCTTGGCGTGAAGAGTTACGTGAGCAACGCCAGAAAGAATTTATCACCGCGACGGTGGCGGCTTTACTGCTGACAACGCTATTGTTTTATATCGGAGTTCTATTCGCTAATAGCCTGCTAGATGAACAGCAGGATCGTAATCAGTTCTTAGCTAAAGAAATAGCGGTTCTGGATGAAAAGATAAAAGAAATTAGTACGTTAGATAAAGAAAGAGACCGTTTGCTAGCAAGAATGCAAGTGATTCAAGAGCTTCAAGCGAGTCGTCCAAAAGTGGTAAAACTACTGGATTCTTTGGTGCGTGTGGTGCCTGAGGGCGTATATTTGAAAAAAGTGACGCGGGTTGGAGAGGATTTGACTTTTAATGGTGTTGCGCAGTCGAATGCTCGCGTGTCAGTCTTTATGAGACAAATAGATGAAGATGTAGAGTTTGATGAGTCTCACTTAGAGGTCATTCAACGTTCAGAGGCGAGTAAAAACTTTACATTAAATGTAAAAGAATCTAAGCCCAAACCCGATGAAGGAGAGTTGTAATGGAGTTACCTTCACTCAATGAGTTAGATATTAATGAGCCAGGCGAATGGCCTAAGATAATCAAGGTGTTGGTAATCTCCTTATTGTGTATTGCATTACTCGCCGCGGGTTACTACGGCATCATCAAAGATAAGCAAATCGAGTTGGAGGCGCTGGAGCAAAAAGAGCTAGCCTTAAGAACCGAGTTTGAAGATAAGCAAGCAAAAGCATTTAATTTAGATGCCTATCGCGAACAGATGAAAGAGATGCGGGTCGTGTTTTCATCGATGTTGAAACAGTTGCCAAGGAAGAGTGAAGTAGCTGATCTATTGATCGATATTTCACGGACCGGTTTGGTAAATGGGTTAGAGTTTGAGTTGTTTAAACCTGAAAGCGAGCGGCCAGTCGATTTTTATGCAGAACTGCCAATTTCAATGAGAGTGACAGGTAATTACCATCAGTTTGGTGAATTTGTCAGTGCCATTGCAGCATTACCTCGTATCGTGACATTGCATAACTTAACTATGTCGCCGATAGCCGAGACGAGCGGCAAAATGACGATGGACATTACTGCTAAAACGTATCGTTATTTTGATGAAGAAGAATAGGGCGACGTAAGGTATGTATATGATGGAAACACGTAACACAACCAGAAAAATCAAGCTATTAATGCTTGTTCCCGCTTTATTATTATCAGCTTGCATGGATGATAAAGAGGACTTGGCACAATATATTGCTCAGGTAAAAAGTGAACAAACAATCGATATTGAGCCTATGCCGGTGATGAAGCCGTATCAAAAGTTCGCTTATTCGGCTTCTGAATTACGCGATCCTTTTGTTGCGATGGTGACCGAAGTCGCGCGACAAGAGGAAGCAGCACCGATTGTTGATAACGGGATTCGACCTGATCAACATCGTAGAAAAGAAGCTCTCGAATCTTATGCATTGAGCGAATTACAATTTGTCGGTACGTTAGAGAAACAGGGTGTGTGGGCTTTGGTCAGGGCATCAGATGGGATTATTAACCGGGTACAGGTTGGTAACTATATGGGGCTCAATCACGGTCAAGTATTAGCGATTTCAGAAGCGGCAATCGCATTGAAAGAGATCGTACCAGATGGTAACGGCATGTATATCGAGCGTGATTCTTCACTCCCGATTGTGGAAGTAAATTAAAGGCAGTTGAATAATTATGACTAGCGATGATGGAATTATAATGAAAAAACAACAGTTAATAATCTCTCAGAAGCACGGGTGGACCTCAGGGTTTAAATATCTATTTTTGATGTTGTCAGCACTGAGCCTTTTTTCATTATCTGCCCAGATATTATTGGCAGCTGACTTGCAAACTGTAGGGTATTCCTCGCTGCCGGGAGAAAGAGCAAAAATCGTGCTGACTTTTTCTGAAGCGATTGATGAGCCGAATAGCTTCTCAATCGATGATCCGGCGAGAGTTGTCCTTGACTTTGCTGGTGTCCACAATCAACTAGATAAAAGAACACAGCAAGTCAATATTGGTATGACGCGCAGTATTTCCACTGTCGAGGCCGGGAATCGGACGCGGATGGTTGTGAATTTGGTGCAGAAAGCACCTTATAACATTGAGCATCAAGGTAATGTCGTAACGATTACAATCGCTGGTGGCACGCAGCATGTTGCAGCAGCGCGTAGTGGAATGACGCGCGAAGTCGTTGATGTTGATTTTCGTCGTGGCGCTAATGGCGAAGGTCGTTTGATCCTCGAGCTGAGTGATGCAGATGCCGCAGTCGATGTTAGGCAAGAAAGAGATACGATAGTGGTGGACTTAACTGGCGTAGAGTTACCAGAAAAGCTGCATAGAAGGCTTGATGTGATTGATTTTGCAACGCCTGTTCAAACTATCGAGACAGAAGATAAAGGCGACAATACCCGCTTGGTGTTATCGACAAAAGGTCAATTCGAACATTTGGCTTACCAATCAGATAAAACACTGGTCGTAGAAGTTAAAGCACTTAAAGAAGAGCAAACGGCCGCAGTTCGAAAAGATCAATACGGTTATAAAGGTGAGAAATTATCGTTAAATTTTCAAAATATTGAAGTGCGGGCAGTATTACAACTCTTAGCAGAATTTACGGGCTTAAACTTAGTAACCAGTGATACCGTACAAGGTAATGTGACATTGAGACTGAAGAATGTGCCTTGGGATCAGGCGATGGACATTATTCTGAAAACCAAAGGGCTGGCGATGCGTCAAAATGGTAATGTCATGTTGATCGCGCCCGCGACAGAAATTGCAGCACGTGAAAAACAAGAGCTAGAAGCGCAGAAACAATTAGTTGAATTGGAACCTTTATATTCAGAAATTATTGAAATTAATTTTGCTAAGGCAGCAGAGATTGCTGCGATTTTAGATGCGAACACGGGTTCTGGCGGCGATGAAGAGGATGGTTTTTTATCTGAACGTGGCAGTGTCACAGTTGATGAACGGACTAATTCATTACTGTTGCGTGATACGGTAAGTCATTTAAGACAAATAGCTGAATTGGTTGAGCAATTAGATATTCCGGTTCGTCAGGTGTTAATTGAATCAAGAATTGTGATTGCAAATAACGATTTCACAGATGAACTGGGTGTTCGCTTTGGGGTGTCATCCGAAGATGGTAATAAAGCCGTATCAGGTACATTAAATGACATTCAAATCTCTGGTGAACAACTCACAAGCTCACAAGCTATTGGGGCACCGGTGGCGAATAGTGTCGCAACGAACCAAGGCCTGAACGTAAACTTACCTGTTGCCTCTCCAGCGGGCTCGATAGGTTTTGCGTTAGCGAAGCTACCTTTCGGTACCATCTTGCAATTAGAATTATCAGCAATGCAAGCTGAAGGCAAAGGTGAGATTGTTTCTAGTCCACGTGTCATTACCTCGAATCAACAAACGGCTTTGATAGAACAAGGTACTGAAATTCCTTATCAAGAGGCCAGTTCAAGTGGCGCGACATCAGTTTCATTTAAGGAAGCGGTTTTGAAACTTGAAGTAACGCCACAAATAACACCCGATGATCGGATTGTCATGGATTTGAAAGTCAATAAAGATTCTGTAGGCACTATCTTTAATGGTGTGCCAAGTATCGATACCCGTAGTGTTGAGACTCAGGTGTTAGTTGATAATGGTGAAACCGTAGTTTTAGGCGGTGTCTATGAACAAACGAATATAGATAGTGTCAATAAAGTACCTTTCTTCGGTGATTTACCTTATATCGGTGTTTTGTTCAAAACAACTTTTATTCAAGATGATAAAGCCGAATTGTTGATTTTTGTTACGCCTAAAATTATTAAAGATAGTTTACAGTTTTAGCGTAAAATAATTAACAGCATACAAGAAGCCGGGTATCTCCCGGCTTCTTTGTTTCTAGTAATAGAAATTGAGATAATAACGACGTGATTGCGAGTAATATTTTTTTAGTAGGCCCTATGGGGGCAGGTAAATCAACGGTAGGTAAACAACTGGCGAAAGCCCTTGGCCGTGATTTTTACGATACGGATAAAGAGATAGAAAAAAGAACGGGGGTGTCTATTTCTTGGATTTTTGAAATGGAAGGCGAAGCCGGTTTTCGAGCACGCGAACAAAAAGTGATTGATGAGTTGACGGAGTTAAAAAATATTGTGCTCGCCACGGGTGGGGGGGCAGTATTAGATGAGCAAAATCGCCGTGCATTGCGCTCTAGAGGATATGTTGTTTATTTATCAGCCTCTGTAGAGCAATTACTTCGTAGAACAAGTCGAGATAAAAATAGACCCTTATTACAAACGGGTAAGCCTAAAGATAAAATTATGGCTTTGATGGCTGAACGTACGCCGCTTTATCAAGACGTTGCAGATATTGAGTTACGAACAGGCGATCAGTCTATACAGTACGTTGTCACGGGCTTAATCAAAACATTAGAACAGCTGGATAAATAGTCGTCATGATGAAAACATTGCAGGTATCTTTAGGCGAGCGTTCCTACCCTATTTATATTGGGGCAGATTTATTGTCACAAGGCCATCTATTAGCACAACATATCCAGAATAATGAAGTGTGTATCGTTACCAATACAACGGTTGCACCACTTTACCTTGAATCATTAGTGTCTTTATTATCGAATGATTTTCACTGTGAGACTGTTGTCTTAGCCGATGGGGAACAATACAAAAACTTACTTGAATTAAATCAAATATTTGATCAACTTTTGACTTCAAGGTTTTCGCGTCAAGTGACCTTGATTGCCTTAGGCGGCGGTGTGATAGGCGATATGACCGGGTTTGCAGCAGCTTGTTACCAGCGAGGCGTGCCATTCATCCAAATCCCAACGACATTATTATCTCAAGTCGATTCTTCTGTGGGCGGTAAAACAGCTGTCAACCATGCTTTGGGCAAGAATATGATCGGTGCATTTTATCAGCCACAATGCGTTATCGCTGATACCAATACGCTAAATACGCTCGATGACCGTCAATTGTCATCAGGGTTAGCGGAAGTCATTAAATACGGTTTAATTAATGACATCGATTTCTTTGAATGGCTTGAGATCAATATGGCAGGGTTGCGTGCTAGAGAGCCGCATTTACTGGCGGAAGCCATCGAACGGTCATGCCAAGATAAGGCTGATATTGTTGCCAAGGATGAACGTGAGCAAGGTTTGCGTGCTTTACTGAACCTCGGCCATACTTTCGGGCATGCCATTGAAACAGGCATGGGCTATGGCGAAGTTTTACATGGGGAGGCTATTGCCATCGGTATGATGATGGCCGCGGATCTTTCCCAGCGGTTGGGATGGTTGATGGCGGAAGATGTAGACAGAATGTCACGGCTCTTTATTATCGCGGGACTGCCTGTCACGGCGCCGGCGGAGATGACGCTGACACAGTTTATGTCGTTGATGGCGGTGGACAAGAAAGTACAAAATGGTGTGATACGGCTAGTCTTATTAAAAAGTATTGGTCATGCGGTGATGTGCGATGATTATGAGCTGTCAAAATTAGCAGATACGTTGACGTCTTTTACTGGGCAGTGAGGCGGCGATGACGGAGTCTGTGGCGCCTACGACAGAGCCTAGCTATATTACAAAATTGGCGCTTAATGCCGCCCCTTTTAATAATAAAGTCGAGTTGGCGCTTTACTTCGGCGGCGGTCAGGCAGGGCATCGATTAAACTTGCTGTTACATCTTGTTAGAGCGAGCGACAAAGTGGTTAATTTGGTCGCAGAACAAGGCTATGGTAAATCAACTTTATTAAGTCAACTTCAACAGCGTACAGGCGATGAGATCAGACTATGTTTTATAGACGCTGAACAGCACGCTGATATTACCGCTATGTTGGGCCAATGCCTTGTTAGCCTAGGCGTTAGTCAAGATGAGATTCGCTCGGCTGACGATCCCATAGCGGTACTGAAAACGCGGCTAGCGCAATTACGACGTCTTAGTATTACGCCTGTTATCTTGATCGATAATGGAGAATTACTGTCAGAAGATTTGAGGGGAGAGATTGATAGCTGGCTTTCGTGGCAAGCTGATCAAGGCTTCTTGTTACAAGCGGTTATCACGTCGAAAACACCCTTGTTATTATCGGGATCAGTTCAAGCGCGATTACAAACCGTGACCTTGCCAGCGCTTTCTGAAACGGAAGTCCCAGCGTACTTATTGCATCGTTTGAACAGCGTTGGCTACCACGGCGAAACGCCTTTTATAGAAAAAGACATAAAGCGTATTTTCCAACAATCTTCTGGAAATCCGGCGATTGTTAATGCGTTGGCGCATCAACAGTTACTGGGTGTGAAACCCGTGTCGCGCTCATCGACACTGCTAGACCTAGCCGCAATACGCTATTTAAGACGTTGGACTGGGCTGGGCATTGTGGTGTTAACGTTGGCGTTGTTATTGGTCTTTCAAGAGACCATTAACCAATGGTTGACATCTGATGAGACAAAACGAGCCATCGACGACACGACAGTCATTATTGAAACGGAAGAAGCAATGCCTACCGTGGTGACAAAAGAGCAAGCACAGCGTACAGAGCTGGCAGCGTTAATCGCCGAACTACCAGGTCCGGAGGAAATTGAACCGCTCAAGCCGATTGAATCAGTGGTTAAGCCGCTAGTGCGTCCGGTTCAAAAAGACAATATCCCTGCTATCGCCGCGCCGGTGAAAATGACGCCGATCACCTTTAATCAAGATTGGGTGATGCAACAAGCTGCGACAGATTATACTTTTCAATTGATGGGCTCATGGGAGCAGGAAGAGGTATACAGCTTTATTGAGCAGTATGCATTGGTCGGCGATGTGGCTGTGTTTGAGAGTATGAGACAAGGACGGGTGTGGCATGTGTTGGTCTATGGTGCTTTTAAAGACAAACAAACAGCGTTAAAAGCGAGCGCAGAATGGCCAACCCCTTTGAATACGTTGCCATCATGGTTACGCCGTTTTGATAGCGTACAGCAGCAAATTAAAAATAAGGCTGTAATTGAGTAATCAAGGCATCTGCACGGACTAACGTACTCGTGAAAACAACCCTATAAACAGCCCTGTCAGCGCGCTTGGCTTGAGATAACATGCCCAATGCGACTAGCTTGGACAAATCTTGAGTGGTTTCGAAGCAGACAATGCCTGCGGGGGAGAGATAGTTAGGCCAAGTGGTATTGTCGCATAGCTGTTGTGAAAACTGCTTGGCTTGATCCAACGGTTCTCGGCACAATTGTTGTAAGACTTTGGTGCCAAGAGAAGAGACGGTATACCAGAGTGGCAAAAAGGCTTCTCCTCCTCGAGAGCCCGCAAAGCCAATGGTAGGTGATTGCTGGAGATAATCTGGCTCCATTGACATCATCGACGGCATAGGGCGTTGATATAACAAAATGCTCGCGGGTTTCGGTTGCCCCCAGGCCTTATGAGGATCAAAACAGATGGAATCAGCTTTGGCAAAGTGTTGGCCAAAAAGAGATTGGTATTCAGGTAATAGCCGAAGACTCCCTCCCCAAGCTGCATCAATATGACACCAAGCCTGGTGTTGTTGCGCAACTAAGATACAGTCATCTATAGCGTCGAACGATCCAGCAGAAGGCGTACCGGCGGTCGCAACGATAGCCATAGGAACATCAGCGAGACAAGCTGACCGTAATGTAGCGATATCCATTTGATCATTGTCATTACAAGGAATTGACCTGAGATCTAGCTCTAGTATTTGACAGGCTTTATTGATCGAGTAATGGGCAGCGTGCGAGGCGTAAACGATACGAGAGCTTGATATAGCTTGTTTTGCTTGCCAGAGCGCTTCTAGATTACCGTAGCTGCCACCGGCGGTGAAATGGCCATATTGTTGTGAAAATAGGCGACATAGCCAGTTGATCATTTGCTGCTCAATAGCCGCCAAAGTTGGATACAGCTCGGGTGATAGCAAGTTGCCATTGTGAAGGCCGGACAGGAGTTGTCCAAATAGACTTTGTGGTGAAACGACCGCGGTCATATGGGCAGCCCATGTCGATTGCTGGTGTAGCTCACCTTCTGCGAGTAGCTTTGCGACTTGGCTTGCTAAGATCCTAGGATCTGCAGCCTGTTCAGCTGGCGTTATGTTGCTTGTCGATATGTTCTCTGTACTGTCGATCTGACTAAACTGTTCCAACATTTTGAGGGTATGGCTTAAACGATTCATGCTTGAAGTGGCTTGTTGGGCAAATCTAAGGTGAAGTGCTGATAATGCTTGGCGGCAATCACTTCTATAGGAATAGCTTGCTGCGCTGCCAATGCCGAAAAAGCATTATCAAGAAAGCCCATATTATTAAGTTCATTGATTGAAGTGATGTGTTGGGGCGGATTAGATTTAATGAGGCTGAGTTTGTCGGCGGAGTATTGTTGGGCAAGCCAAAGGGCAAGACTGTCGGAGGTGATATCCCAATTCTGTGTGAGGTCGACTTGTTCTAAAAGTTGTTTATCTGGTAACCAAATTGTTAAAGGCGCATTCAGGCTTGCCGTCTCGGATGGCCACGAAAAAGTTTGGCAGTTCGGTAGCAAGCCTGAGAGTAGAAGGCCAAATTGTGCCATCGCTAAAATGGCCATATAGTGGGCATGATGATCGTCGAAGCCGTGCGTTGACTGTGCTTCCCGGACTTGATCGGCAAAAGGCCCACCACCGGGGACAATGACAATCTTTTGCCGTTGGGCATGATATTGCAACGTTGTTAGCCAGTGTTTTAGCTCTGGCGCTGAGTATAGACTGCCGCCAAACTTTACAATGATCATAGCCTTAGCGTAATTGCTCTAATAAGCTTAACAAAGCTGCAGCTTTATCATGTACTTCTTGATATTCATCTTCCATATTTGAGTCTGCAACAATGCCGCCGCCAGCCCAAAGGCGCAATTTGTGCCGGTTGTAGACTAGGGTTCGAATCAGAATATTACTGTCCATATTGCCATCAAAACCAATATAAGCCATGCTGCCACAGTAGGCGCCGCGACGCTCAGGTTCAAGTTCTTCGATGATTTCCATTGCTCTCAATTTTGGTGCACCAGTGATCGAGCCTCCTGGGAAGCAGGCGCGTAGGAGAGACAGGGCGTTTTGTTGCTCGGCTAAGTGGCCGGTAATCGTGCTGACCAAGTGATGAACGGTAGCAAAAGATTCTAAGGCAAAAGGTTTGGGTACCTTAATCGATCCTGGCTCGCAGACCTTACCTAGATCATTGCGTAATAGGTCGACGATCATCAAGTTTTCCGCTCGGTCTTTAATGCTGCGGCTTAATTCATCGGCTAAGGCTTGATCTCGGCTGGAATCGCTGAGATCGCGTCGTCTTGTCCCTTTTATGGGTTTGGTTTCAACGCGTCGATTATGAACCTTTAACAGTCGTTCCGGTGATGAGCTGAGTATGGTGAGCTCTGGAGTGCTAAAGAAAGCGGAGAAAGGGGCGGCATTTTGCTGACGTAATAAAGTGTAAGCATGCCATGGGTCACCGTCGGCATGCACTTCAAAGCGTTTTGCTAGATTAACTTGGTAGCAATCGCCTTCATGGATGTAACGTTTAATTTTGTTAAAAGCAACTTGATAATGTTCAAAGTCTAACTCGCTACTTATGATGCCTGAGACTGTCATTTTTGCTGGCGGGGAGTGTGATTTTGACGCGCTAATTAGGTCGAGTAGCTTTGACCATTGTTGTTGTGTTTCTGGATCTAGTCCATAACTGGCTAAATAAGTTTGTTGCAGTTTATGATCGGTAATGATCGCCCAATCGTAAAGACCGACGAGCATATGCGCGGTATGTTCATTATCGACAGCAATATTAGGTAATTGCTCTATTCGTCGTCCTAGATCGTAGGCGAAATGACCGATGGCGCCACCACAAAAAGGCAAGCTTGTCATTTGTTGTAGTGGAAATTTCTCGAATTGTTGTTGTAATAGCTGAAAGGGGTCTTGTTCAGAGCTGACTTGTTCCCCTGAGCGGTGTTTGATGATCGTTTGCGTATCGGTAGCTCTTAGAGTGACAAAAGGATCTGCGGCCATAATGTCATAGCGGTTATCTTGGGTGCTATTTTGGGTGCTGTCTAGTAGTACGGGCCAAGGCAAGTGGCGAATACGCTCGAAATAGTGGCGACTATCGGCCTGATAAGGCAGCTGTTGATAAAAGGGAGGTAGAGTAGGTGACATGGCAGCTATTTTACGACAACTGATGCCAAGCTAGAAGTGCGACAGCGACTGCAGGTGCATGATCGGCGGCATGGCTTGAGCAGGGAGTCGTTAATTCACTAAAGTCGATATAATCTCTATTGAGTTGCATAGCGCACTGTTTGACCATAAAACGGCCTATCCCAGCGCCTATTATTGGTGCATCTGAGGTGATTGCTACTTGAGCGGCCAGTACAGTCTCACAAGCCGTACGTAATTGTGCTATTTGTTGTTGGCCAAACCATTGCGCAAGCTGTACCCATTGTGCCATAGGATGGGCGATGGCATCGGTACCAAGGAGACGGGCTAGTCGGCGGGCACAGTCTTGTTTTTGCCAAGGTTGATTGTCGGCACTGCTATCGGAGATGGCGTTGGGTTGAAGTGCATCTAATAGACACCAACAGTCCGCGGTAGTGGCGAATACCTCGGCAGCAAGTCGGATATGTTTGTCATCGAAAGGGGCGTGATGTGCAATGGCGATTAACGGCGTTCTGATAGCACCGGCATAATGCAGTTCGCTATTGGCTTGACGCTCATAGTCTGACAAGGCATTCGGCACCGCTTGATTGTGGAGAATGGGGATAATATCGCTGGTTGTACTGCCGACATCAACGAATAAGCCTTGCTGAATGTGTTGGGCTGTAAAGACGGCACTGGCTTGCCAATTCCGTGAAGCGACGTGTTGCCATTTTTGCTTGGCTTCTACAGGGGGTAGCCAGCCAGCTTCACCAGCGTAAACCAGACACTGGTCGACAGGCGTAAATTGGGTGAAACAGTCGAGAATTGCTGCGACACCCGTTTGTCGATCAGTAAAGATATCCACTAGTTCACCAGTCATAGTAATGGCTGCAAGCGAGTGTGATGGGTCGATATGCTGTTGGGCGGTCTTGATCGCGAGTTGTAAGTGCTCGATACCTTGCCAAAGTGGGCATGGGATCTCGATCGCCTGAATGAGGCGGCCTTGCCGATCACATTGTGCTATTTTCAAGTGTGCACCACCGATATCCCAACCTGTTATGCCTGTTTGATGTGCGGTCATAGTGTTAACTCGACGGCTTTACGTTGGCTTAGTTTGGGTAACGCCTTGAGGCCGTGTTGGGCCATATTGAGTAGACGTGACATCGGGTTCAAGCCTAAAGAGCGACGAAGGGCAATATAGCTTGATGTGAGCCTTGGGTTAATGTCGATCACAAAAGCTGCGTTTTCCGTGAGTATGATATCGACACCCAGATGTCCCCATAGCCCGGGTATGGCGGCGTGTATTGTGCTTGCAAGCTGCTCTGCTTGTTCAAAACTAAATGGAATCGCGTCGGTAGTGTTGATGGTACAGCCCGCTAATTTTAATTGATGTTGCGATTGTATTATATGTTGTTGGTTAATAGCTAAGACTTCAATCTCGTTATCAGAGGCCAATAACGATAAGCTGGCGGCGCGACCTTCAAGATAAGGCTGAATAACGGCTTGCTTCAAAGTGGTTATGTCATAGTTCGATAAGCTGCGTTCGAGTGCCTCTGCGGTCTTAAAAGAGTATGTATCTATGCAACCTGCACCATGAAGTGGCTTAAGAATATAACCCGAGGGGCTGACAAAACGATGGTTTGGCCAATGCTCGGCAAGCATGGTTTCAACAGTGGGAAGGCCGTGTTTAGAGAGGTGTTGATAACAGCGATATTTATTGCTGGTAAGTCGTATAGCCTTGGGTTGGCAACCCATAATGCGCTTGCCTTGATTCAATGCTTGTTGTTGCAAATCCGCCAAAATATCGTCGGTTTCCGGTGCTATAATCAGGACAGCATCACAATTTTTTAAACATTGTTGCCAATATTGGGCATAGTCACTAGCATTGCGGACGGTGTGGCATAGATGTCGAGGCTCACGGTCAAATAGTGCGCTTGTTGTGAGTCTGTGGTCACGTAAGGTGTTCAAAGTGAGATAATCGATATCAGCACAATCACGTAATACCGCGGCCAACATTGCATTACCTTCATTGGCGAGACTGTTGGGTAGTGCTTGCTCAGATAGGGCGCCGCTCGTGATATGTTCGTAGATAAATAGTTTCATTGATAAGCAGTAAGGGGTGCGAGTGGAAATTATACCGGTCATTGATTTAATGGGGGGAATTGTTGTGCATGCTAAGGCTGGTTTGCGTGATGAATATGCTGCTATTGAGTCAGTGCTCACGCCTTCAGCAGATCTACACGAGGTTGTCGCCGCAATGCAGGACCTTTTCCCTTTTAAAAGCATGTATATCGCTGATTTAGATGCGATATTGGGTCAACCGTTAAACTTGCTGCAATATCAGCAACTGGTTGCGCGCTTTCCAAATATTGTTTTCTGGGTCGATGCGGGGATAACAACGCGTGACGATTGGATCACTTTGTCTGCGATTATCGGTCTTCGACCTGTGTTGGCGACTGAAAGCCTGCAAGATATTTCATTGTTACAACAAGTGCGCAAGGGCGTATTGTCTTTAGATTTTAAACAAGGCCAATTTTTGGGTGATGTGCGACTCTGGCACGAGACAAAACGCTGGCCGGAATACGTTATCGTGATGAATTTGGATTATGTTGGTGTCAACCAAGGTCCAGATATGATGTTATTGAAAGAGGTGCAGGCTAAAGCGCCGCAGCTTAAGGTTATAGTGGCTGGTGGGGTGAGGAGTGCTAAAGATTTAAAGGTGCTTGAGGCTGAAGGTGTCAATGGTGTCTTGGTCGCGAGTGCTTTGCATGATGGCCGCTTGCGGGCCGAGCATTTGAAGCTATTTACTTAATTACACCGCCTTCAATCAAAGGCGGTGTAATTAAGCAGGTTAAACTTAGCTAGCTGCGAATGGGTGCTCAGAAGCTTTATATTGAGCAACGACATCAGCGGCTTTTGGTTCACGAGCTACAGCGCGTTTGATTGATTCTTTAGTAGCACGGTAGTTCCAGTCTTGGATCTTTTGGTCGCTATCAGCAGTTGGAGAGATGAATACACCAACACAGATAAAGCAATCATCGGCTTCGTTAGCTGGAATTGTGCCATCTTCAACACATTCCGCTACAGCTAACGCAACACCACGTTGGGCTGGGCCAAACATTTGAACGGCTTGCTTCATGTTTTTAATAGTGACTTTGTTGAACATAACAGTCGCTGGTTTTACCATTAAGTTCGGTGCAACAACAGCTAATAAGCCGTTAACACCTTGTTTTTGGTCTGTTAAGGTACGGCAAAAAGCATCTTCCGCAGCTGAACCACGAGGGCCCATGATTAAGTCAATATGTGCAACGTTGTCTAGATCTCCATCTTCAATGACGAGAGATTCACCTACAAGTACGCGATCGATAACTGGCATATTATTTATTCCTGTTCCAAAAAATTATTAAAAATTCTCAAA
>JAIBDY010000032.1 GCA_024685995.1 Piscirickettsiaceae bacterium
GAACTCAGTAGTGAAACGACTTAGCGCCGATGATAGTGTGGGAGTTCCCATGTGAAAGTAGGACACTGCCAGGCTTTTTATATAAAAGGCCCACCTTCTTTGAAGGTGGGCCTTTTTTTTGACTTGAGTTTATTGTGTCAATATCGTTGTGATTATGTGCTCGGTATAACATTGAATTCAATGATAACTCGACTGATCAAACATTCATCTTCATGAATGTGATGAAATCAGTTTTATTTTAAATTAACTTTAGAGATTAATATGCCAGAAATTATTGTAGAAAAGAACTTAAGCGAAGCCCGTTTGGCTGAATTGGGTATTGCGAGCTGGAATATTTGGGACTGTGAAGTAACACAATTCAGACTTGACTTTGATGAAGAGCTTGAACGCTCTTATATCTTAGAAGGTGAAATTGTCGTCACACCGGATGGTGGTGCGCCGGTTACTTTGGTGCCTGGAGACTACATTACTTTCCCTAAAGGGTTAAAAAGTGTTTGGTCAGTGACTAAAAAATTGAAAAAACATTACACGCACGACGCAGCATAAATTAAATTATCAAAGGCATCGATCTCGATGCCTTTTTTTGCTGTGCCTATAATGACTGTATCGTGTCTGTGATTTTTAGCCATCGGATAGCGATAGCTGTTGCTAGTAAGGTCGACATTGCTGCTAAGCAGAATGTGATGGTCGGGCCTGGGGTCAGCCATAGGTAACCACTTAATAAGCTACCTACAACTCCGCCGGCACCAAATCCAACACTACTATATAACGCTTGTCCACGTGCTTGGTTTTTGCCGACAAAGTGATGATGGACCCAAGCAATACCCGCAGCATGGAATGTACCAAAGCTAGCTGCATGCAGTAACTGTGCAAATAGCAATACGATTAAGCTATCTGGACAAAGGCCAATCAGTAGCCAGCGCACAGACGATAATATTAAACTGGTAATTAATACTCGCCGTAAGCCATATTTCGGTAACAAATGATGCACTAATAAGAAGATGATGACTTCAGCTACGACGCCCAATGCCCACAGCTGCCCAATCAGAGCCCGGCTGTAACCATGGTGTTCTAAATAGATGCTATAAAAGGTGTAATATGGGCCATGGCTTAATAGCGTCAAGAAACAAATGATCAGAAAGGCCAGGATTTCGGGTCGCTTTATGATATCGATCAATGGTTGCTGATCCAAGCTTAAATGACGCGATGCTGATTCTGGCACGGTTAAGCTCGTTATCCAAATACCAGTCATGGTGATGATTAACGCAACGGGCATCAATTCTATGCTCAACTTCTCAAATAGCACCCCTAATATCGAGACGCTGACGATAAACCCGATCGAGCCCCATAGTCTAATCTTACTATAGTGATGACTGTGTTCACCTAAGTGCTGCAAAGTATTGGTTTCGAACTGCGGTAGCGTGGCGTTCCAGAACATACTGAAAGTGAGCATTACAATGGCTATCCACAGATAGTCATTACTGATGAAGATGGTTGAGAATGCCAATACGCTCGCAAGTGAAGCTGCACGGACAATGCGCATACGCTGTCCGCGATGATCTGCTATCCAGCCCCAAATGTTTGGCGCTATGATGCGTGTGCCTAAGAAGATAGCTGTTAGTTCGCCTATTTCCTGTGCCGAAAAGCCTTGCCATTGCAAATAGAGTCCCCAGTAGGGAACAAATACGCCAAGTGATGCAAAATAAAAAAAATAAAATCCTGACAGACGCCAATAAGGCGTCGTTTTGAATGGGCTCATATACTGGCTGGAATGATCGGGGTTCCTGTCGTGACATCCATATTCTGGGCGCGATGACGTAGCATATGATCCATTAACACCAGGGCAAGCATGGCCTCTGCGATTGGCGTGGCTCTAATCCCAACACAGGGGTCATGACGACCATGTGTCACTACTTCAATTGGATTGCCATCGATATTAATGCTTTTCCCTGGGATGCGCAGGCTAGAGGTTGCTTTAAGCGCGATACTCACTTTGATATCCTGTCCACTTGAGATGCCCCCTAAGACACCGCCTGCATTATTGCTTAAGAAGCCTTCAGGGGTCATTTCATCTCGGTGTTCTGTGCCTTTTTGTGTGACTGCATCAAAGCCCGCACCAATTTCAACACCTTTCACGGCATTGATACTGAGCATGGCGTGGGCGATATCGGCATCAAGCCGATCGAAGATGGGTTCACCCAGGCCAGGAGGCACATGACGCGCGATCACATTGATGCGTGCACCTATTGAATTACCTTCTTTACGTAGGGCATCCATATAAGCTTCTAATTCAGCTTCTTTATCTGGGTCGGGGCAAAAAAACGCGCTGCTATCCAGATGCGACCAATCAAATTTCTCTGTCTTGATCGGACCTAGTTGGGCAAGGTAACCTTGAATTTCAATACCATAACGGACTTTTAGGTATTTCTTGGCAATGCCGCCGGCGGCAACACGCATTGCTGTTTCACGTGCTGACGAACGGCCACCACCACGGTAATCGCGTACACCATACTTCTGATGATAAGTATAATCGGCATGTGCAGGTCTAAATTGCTCACTGATGTTGCCGTAATCTTTCGATCGTTGATCCGTGTTTTCAATCATCATGCCAATGGGAGTACCGGTGGTTTTACCTTCAAACACACCGGACAGTATTTTGACTTGGTCTAATTCTCTACGCTGGGTTTCATGCCGTGTTTTACCTGGGCGACGCTTATCAAGATCGCCTTGTAAGTCAGCTTCTGACAGTTCTAGACCGGGAGGACAACCGTCGACGATACAACCAATAGAGACTCCATGACTTTCACCGAAGCTGGTGACAGTGAATATTTTTCCGAAGCTATTGCCTGACATAATGCGATTCCAAGTAAGTGTCTGTGTGATTGATGATGTTCATAGAGGGGTAATGATATGCGATCTTGGTTGATTTTCAACAGCAAGGAGTTTATTTCTAAACAATAAATAACGTCGCAAAGCCAAGGAAAGCAACAAAGCCAACTACATCAGTGACGGTGGTCAGTAATACACCGGCTGATAGGGCTGGGTCGGTGCCAAATCTTTTGAGCATAATAGGAATGGCTACACCAGCAAGCGCGGCGGCAACTAAGTTAATGACAATAGCGACCCCGATGAGGACGCCCAGCATGAGGTTGTTAAACCAAAGAATGGTGACCAAGGCGATGGCAATAGCCCAGATTAGGCCATTACTTGCTCCGACTAACATTTCTTTACGTAACAACCAGCGCTGGTTGCCATCATTTAGTTGGCCGAGTGCCATTGACCGTATGACGAGGGTGAGGGTTTGGCTACCGGCCACGCCGCCCATGCTGGCCACAATAGGCATTAAGATGGCCAGCGCCACTTGTTTTTCAATCGTGGTATCGAATAGGCCTATGACCCAGGCCGCTAAAAAAGCGGTGAGTAGATTGACTCCTAGCCAGAGTGAGCGACGGTGGATGCTTTTTTTTACCGGTGCAAAGGTATCTTCATCTTCGCCTAGACCGGCCATACTAAGCATAGAATGTTCGGCTTCGTCACGGATAACGTCGACAACATCATCGATAGTAATACGACCTAATAGATGGTTGTCAGGGTCGACGACGGGTGCTGAAATAAGGTCATGTTTTTCAAAACGGTGTGCAACGTCGCTTTTAGACGCTGAGGCTTCAATGGCTTCAATTTGGTGAGACATGACTTCGCTGACAGTCAAAGAGCGACTTCGACTGACTAGTTTGGATAATTCGAGGGTGCCGATATAAATGTCTTCGTGATTGACGACATAGAGGCTATCCGTATTGCTAGGTATATCATTTAAGATCCTCAGATAACGGAAGACGACTTCTAAAGTAATATCTGAACGAACTGTAATCACGTCGGTATTCATTAAGCCACCGGCGGTATCTTCTTCATAGGCCAGTAGGCTTTCTACCCGCCGGCGGTGTTGCGTGTCCATAGCACGTAACACTTCTCGTGTGACATGATCTGGTAGCACTTGCAGGATATCTGCGACATCATCTATATCTAGATCTTCAGTGGCACTGATGATATCGGCCGTATCCATGTATTGAATAAGGTCAGTTTTGACATCATCACCGACGAAAGATAAAACATCTCCTCGCAAGTCTGGATTAATTATCGGCCAACAGACCTTGCGTTCTGCAGGTGGCAAGGATTCGAGAAGGTGTGCTGTTTCAGCGGGGTGCAGGCTAGACAATAAACGGCGCATGCGCACAAATCGTCCACTTTTGACGGCTTCGGTCAAAGTGTGGATGGGACGCGTTGTTGCTTGTTGCTGATTAAGTTCAGGCATATTCCTGTCCAAAAATAGGGTGTGTCGAGAAGCCTTGTCTGAGCACTATTCTAGCGGCTTGGCGGAGCAGTGAATAGGATTAATCTCTTTAATTGAGCCTATTGATTTCTTCGAGTATTAATTCTACCTCGAAGGGGTCATCCATATTGAGGATTTGTAGGGTGTTTGGAGGTAATTCACGCAAATTGGTTTTATTGATGATGCGCTTCACTTCAAGTATGGCATTGGGGTGCATACTGAAGCTTGTTAAGCCCATGGCTAGTAATAGGCGTGTAAACCTTGGGTCGCCGGCCATCTCACCGCACATTGAGACCTCGATACCATGTTTATGTCCCGCTCTGATAGTCATATGGATCAGTCTCAAGACAGCAGGGTGTAAAGGGTCATAAAGATAGTTAACTTGGTCGTCGATACGGTCGATTGCTAAAGTATATTGAATTAAGTCATTGGTCCCTAAGGAAAGGAAATCGACTTGTTTGGCAAACATTTCAGCACAGACTGCACTGGCAGGGATTTCGATCATGACGCCAATTTGAATGTGGCGATCGTAATTAAGGCCTTCTTTATCTAACTCTTGCTTACAGTTATTGAGTATGGCTTTAGCTTGAATTAGTTCTTGTTGGCTTGAAACCATTGGGAACATGATTTTAACTTTGCCGAAGGCGGACGCGCGCAGAATTGCGCGCAATTGCGTTCTAAACATATTGGGTTGATTGAGGCAGAGGCGGATAGCCCGGAGCCCAAGTGCTGGATTGGTCACAGTATGGCCTTGGCTACGGCCGCCATCAACCGTTTTATCGGCACCTAAGTCAAAGGTACGGATGGTGACAGGGTTATCTATACTCTCTATGACATCACGATAAGCTGCTAGTTGTTCTTCTTCTTCAGGCGGCGCACTACGATTCATGTATAGAAATTCGGTACGGTATAAGCCGATTCCTTCTGCCCCTGCGTTACTGATCAGACTAATATCATCAGGTAGCTCGGCATTAGCGAGTAACTTGATGGCCTTATTGTCTTTGGTCTTGGTGGCTTGTGTTTTATATCGACTGAGCGAAGCGATGTGTTGTTGGAAGGCGACTAAGCGCTGTTGGTATTCTACGGTGATGGCATCGTCTGCACCAGCAATCAATGCGCCGAGTTCACCATCAATAATCAAAGGTTCATTATCTTGGATATAACGTCGTACAGATTTGATACCGACGATGGCAGGGATACCTAAGCTTCGCGCGAGAATGGTGGTATGTGAAGTCGTACCACCATGCTCGGTCACAAAGCCTGCGATGCCTTGGTGCTGCATTAACACGGTATCTGCCGGGGTCAGATCTTCTGCGATAATGATGTGGTTTTTAAGACGACCGTCTGGAATTTCATGATCGAGTACATTTTCATCGGCAAGAATGCGATGAATGCGGTTAACCACGTGATCCACGTCATCTTGGCGTGTTCGGAGATAAGGATCGTCCATTTCATTAAAGACATTGATCAAGGCATCGCGTTGTAGTTGTAGTGCCCATTCTGCGTTGCAACGTCGGGAACGGATCATCTCAATTGGGACGGTGGTCAATGATGAGTCGTTCAGCATCAATAAGTGGGTATCGATGAAGGCGGAGACGTCGGTCGGTGCATTTGCTGGAATATGGTTACGTATGGCAAGTAGCTGTTGTCTTGCTTGTTCTGTTGCACTGTTTAACCGTTCGACTTCCTGTTCGATGCTGAAAGCAGGGATGAGATATTCTCTAACGTCTGGTTGGTTGTGAAATAGGATATGCGCCCGGCCAATGGCGATACCGCGAGATACACCAATACCCTGCAGTTCAAGTGTCATTCACCTTCTCCAAAAAAATCATTGATCAGGGTTTCAATTGCGTCGAAGGCCTGCTGCTCATCGTTCCCATGGATATGAATGACGATGTCGGTGTCTTTAGCGGCGGCTAACATCATCAGTCCCATAATACTTTTACCATTGACGATACGGCCATTACGAGCCACTTGGATCGTTGCATCGAATTGAGATGCGGTGGTGACAAATTTCGCTGCCGCACGCGCATGTAAGCCGAGTTTGTTGACGATGGTTATTGATTGTTCAATCATGAGATACATCCTGTATGGTGACAACGTGCCACGCCTTCTTGTCCGCCAGTAATGGCTTTTTGCTCCAATTGCTCTAAGTCTAAATGAGGATAATTGAGCACGCGGATTAGCATCGGTAGGTTGAGACCTGAAACAACGCGGATATCATGCCTTTCTGAAACATCACAAGCGATATTACTGGGCGTTGAGCCAAACATATCGGTCAGAATCAGTGTGCCGTTGCCTTGATCAATTTCTTGTAGGGTTTGGTTGAGTTTTAAACGAATGTCATCAGGGTTATCTTCAATACTGATTGAGATTACTTTAGTCGGCAAGGTGTAACAAGATAACATTTGTCTGGCAGTGTTAATTAATTCGGTACCCACTTGATTATGGGAGATGAGTAAAATGCCTACAGTCATGAAAGCTCTCTTTTAATGATTAGATGGCGTTTAAAATGTTGAATGCCATCATGGCATTACCTTATCTTTACGTTGACTGAATCGTTGAATCGCATCCTGGCGATGCACTTGTAGCTTTAACCATGTTTCGATCCTATGTGGCAATGAAGCAGGATTGTTAGTACAAAGCCGTAGCACAGGAAAAACCTGTTGGCATATCGTGTATTCATCTAACGTCGGTGACAAACCCTGTGCGGCTTTTGGGCTGGCATCTTGATGTAGCATGACAACGTAATTTAGCTTTGTGTCAGGCCGCCAAGCGGTTTTACCGAAAACTTCAATGATTGAAATAAGGCCGAGTTCTCTAGTGTGTAATAGCTCTGACAATAAGGTTGGGCAATGGCCGGTGACTTGTGGTCCATTGCGTTCAAATTCTGCGATATCATCGGCAATGAGTCGATGGCCTTGATAAAGTAATTCTAACGCCAAGCTACTTTTCCCTATGGCTGGTTCACCGAGGATAAAGACGCCATGTCCGTTTATATTCATTAAGACGCCATGATGGCTTTCTATGTGAGAACCGCTCGCCATGGTGAGTTAGTCGTCGTCGATAGCCAGCAGGAAATCGAATAATTTTTCTGGATCGGCAGTGTGACGAATGGTGTCGCAGGTTTGTTCGTCTCTAAGTAAGGCTGCCAAGCGCGCTAAGTGTTCGAGGTGATATTGATCATTATTTTCAGGGACCAGCAAACCAAAGACAATATCGACAGGTTGACTATCTGGAGCTTCATAGTCGATGGGGCTGACTATCGTCATCATGGTGGCGATGGTTTCGGTAATGCCCGCTACGCGGGCATGTGGAATGGCTACACCTTTACCCAAACCAGTACTACCGAGGCGTTCTCGTTCTAATAATGCTTGAAAGATCACATCGACAGTAATGGCTTGGGTATTGGCGGCTAGATAATGGCTCAGACTTTCAATCAGTCGCTTTTTACTCGAAATGGTGTTTTCATTGCAATGGATATTATTTGCGTTAACCAGTAAAGAAGCGATGAGCATAATTTAAGTCCTACTTATCCAGCGTTGTGTTTCATGTCAGCACCATCAGCCTGATGATGATTTTTAATTTTATCTTTGTGTTTGATAATTTGACGATCAAGCTTAGCAACTAAACGTTCGATCGCAGTGTACATATTTTCATTCTCATCGGACGCGAATAAGTCCGCACCACTGACATGGATTGTGGCTTCCGCTTTTTGGCGTTGTTTTTCAACCGAGAGGATGACGTGAACATTGGTCATATGGTCAAAGTGACGTGTTATTTTTTCAAATTTATTATTCACATGATCACGGAGACTGTCTGTAATCTCAATATGTTGTCCACTTAGGTTTAACTGCATAGTAGTCTACTCCTGTTGGTCAATGAGGACTGGTCTAAACCAGCCGTTTACGTTCATTCGATGGCGGAATTGCCAAGGTTTCGCGGTATTTTGCAATGGTTCTCCTTGCGACATTAATACCTTGTTCTCCTAGGATATCAGCAATTTTACTATCGCTAAGGGGTTTTCTTGGATTTTCTGCCGCCACCAGTTTTTTTATAATAGCGCGAATAGCGGTAGCTGAACACTCACCCCCACTCTCTGTACTAACATGACTGGAGAAAAAGTATTTAAGTTCATAAATCCCGCGCGGTGTGTGCAAGTATTTACGTGTGGTCACACGAGAAATGGTCGATTCATGCATCTCGACTTCTTCAGCAATATTGTGCAGCACAAGAGGACGCATGGCTTCATCACCATGTTCCAGAAACCCTTGTTGACGATTGATAATTGCATTAGTGACTTTCAGTAAGGTGTCATTTCGGCTTTGCAAACTTTTTAAGAACCAACGTGCTTCTTGTAAATTGTTCTTTAAGTAAACATTGTCAGCACTATTATCGGCTCGCTTGATGAGTTGAGCGTAATGTTCTGCAACTTGAATTTTAGGCGCATTATCAGGGTTGAGCGATAACTGCCAGCGATGATTGACCTTGCGGACATAGACGTCCGGTACGATGTATTCTGTTTTATCGACTTGTATTTGTGTGCCGGGACGCGGGTTGAGTAATTGAATCAGTTTAACGAGCTCTGTCAGCTGTTCTTCATTGATTTTTAATGCGCGCTTGATTTGTTGATAGTCACGTTTAGCTAAGGTATCAAGGTGCCGATCGATCAAGGTGGTGAGAAGTTCGATGTGGGGACTTTCTCTATCTAACAGCTGGAGCTGAATCAGTAAGCATTCTCTTAAGTCACGAGCACCGACACCGACAGGATCAAAATGTTGTAGCCGATGCAATACCGCTTCAACTTCATCAAGGTCGGCTTCGTATTCTGGGCCTAAAGCTAGTTGAATGTCTTCTAATGAACTTTTGAGATAGCCATCGTCTTCAATGGCATCAATCAGGAGTGTCGCTATCGCTTGTTCAAGTTCTGAAAAAGGGGTGAGTCGCATTTGCCATAGCAGGTGCTCTTGTAAGCTTTGATCACTTTCGTCTTCATTATCACGACTCAGATTATTATCGCCGACTTGGCCTTGGCTGGCAGGGCCAGTATGTTGTGGCTCGAAAGTATCTTCCCATTCGCTGTCGGTGGGGAGTTCTGCTGGAATGTCGTTATGTTCCAGCTGTGATGTATCTTGGGTACTGTCATCAGCTTTGTTATTGCTTGTTTCTGCCTGCGCTCCCTCATCGTAGTCACCGTTTTCTTCGATTTCAAGCAAAGGGTTTGTTTCGAGGGCTTCTTGTATTTCGGCTTGTAATTCGATCGAGGAAAGTTGCAGTAAGCGAATGGCTTGCTGCAATTGCGGCGTCATCGATAAACTTTGGCCTACACGTAACTGTAATGATGGTTTCACAAATTCTTCAGTGTAAATATAACTTTCATATAATGAATGTTACCGCAAATATTGTGCCACTGCCTATAGCTATTTTAGTAGAAAATGATAGTCAGTTCTAAAAAAGACTGACGGCGGTGGATTTAAAGCTTAAGCAGAGCATATCACCAATGGATAAGTTCAAGCTTCGTAAAGATTCAGGGCTAATGAAGGCATAGAAACGTTCGCCACAATCAATCGTCAAATGGATAGTACTGGCTTCTTCTCTGATGGCTGTTAGGCGGCCCGAAAAGTGGTTGCGCATGCTGGAGTCTAAGACAACGCTGGAAATGATGATTTCATGAGGGTTGATGGCAATGCGACTAGCGTGTTGGTATTGGCTGCTGGTGTGAATATGGAGTTTACCGGTGTCGAAGACTTTATTGTTAAGCTGGCCATGAAAGACATTGAGAATCGGACTTTTTGTTATTTTGCCATTGATTAAATGAATGGTGGTATCGGCTAATGCGGTGCCTTGTAGTCGATCATGGGTTGAGAATATAACGGTTTTCCCGGCTTGAGCGGCGAGCTGTTCGATGATGATTTCGAGTTGTTGGAGATGACTTTGGTCTAGGTGTGAAAAGGGCTCATCGAGTAATAATATCTGAGGTTGGTGAGCGATAGCCCTAGCGATGGCGGCGCGCTTGAGCTCCCCGCCGGAAAGGGTGGTCGCAGTTTGTAAGGCAAGATGACTTAAATTAACTTGCTGCAATGCATTGGCAATCAGTGTCGGTCGTAATGCGGCGGGGATGCCTTGTAACTTAAGCGCTAAAGCAATATTGTCGGCCACAGAGCCTGCCATTAAAAAGGGTTGTTGATTGACATAGCCAATCGTGCGCCGTTGGGCTGGAGTCAAGCCCGACTGAACGGGCTTCCCCATCAGTTGTAGCTTGCCCTGTTGTGGCGTACTCAAAAAAGCAAGTAGATTCAGTAGCGTCGATTTGCCGGCACCATTGTCACCTAAGATGGCGACACATTGCTCGTTCTGAATGTCTAGTTGAGGGATATCTAAGTTACATTGTTGTTGATGAAAAACTTTGACGTTATTGAGTTGGTATGCCGTTGTCATCAGCGTACTCGTTGCAAATAAGACAAGATAAAGTTAACCAGAAAGGCGATGAATAATAAAAGTAGCCCTAAGGCTAAGCCCGTTTCGAATTCACCTTTGCTGGTTTCTAGTGCGATCGCTGTGGTCATTGTTCGCGTATAACCGGCAATATTACCACCTATCATCATCGCTGCGCCGACTTCACCGATGGCGCGACCAAAACCGGTGATGACGGCAGATAACATGATAAAACGCGTTTGTTTAGCGACTTGTATGGCTAAGGACGTCGATTTGGCTCCGAGGCTAATTAATGTGGGAACTAGACGCGGGTCTGCTGCGGTCACCGCGGCTATGGCTAAATTCATCATAATGGGAAAGATTAAAATGGTTTCGGCGATGATGATAGCCGTTGGTGTGTACAGTAATTCTAAATGACCTAGCGGGCCAAGACGGCTAAACAGGCCGTAAAGCAATAAGCCGATTAACACAGTCGGCATGGCCATTAAGGTATTCAAGCTATGTTGGATTAATTGTTTGCCATTAAACTGGTTTAAGGCCATGACAATACCAGCAGGGATGGCTAATAAGCCTGCAATAAGAGCTGCAACCAACGAGATGGATACAGAGGTGAACACGACTTGATATAAGTCCGGGTCGAAAGCCGTAATCAGATCGACCGCGGCGGAAAATGAGTCGCTAAAGTAGCTCATAAAGGTGTATTGACTCGCGGCATGGTGTGTCGATAGTAAGCGATAAGATGATGAAATCTGGCATCAAGATTAAATCAAAAGAAGGGTTGAGATAAACTCAACCCTTCCATCATCAGTTAATAGCGGTAATGTTCCGGTTTAAAGGGGCCTTGTTTGTTCAGGTTTAGATATTCAGCCTGTTGAGAAGTCAGTTCGGTCAGTTGAGCACCGATTCTACCCAAATGTAACCTAGCGACCTTTTCATCGAGCGATTTAGGTAAAACATACACCTCATTTTTATAGTGAGCGCTGTTTTGCCATAATTCGATTTGTGCCATCACTTGATTGGTAAATGAGGCTGACATCACAAAGCTTGGATGGCCGGTAGCACAACCCAAATTAACGAGGCGACCTTCGGCCAAAAGCGTGATACGTTTGCCGTCAGGGAAGACGATGTGATCAACTTGCGGTTTGATATTGATCCATTCGTATTGACGTAATGATGACACTTCGATTTCAGAATCGAAATGACCAATATTACAAACGATAGCTTCATTTTGCATCGCTTTCATATGGTCATGGGTGATGACATTGACGTTACCGGTTGTGGTGACAAAGATATCGCCCATGCTGGCCACATCATCCATATTCACGATACGGTAGCCTTCCATTGCCGCTTGCAGAGCACAAATGGGGTCAATTTCGGTGACCATCACAGTGGCCCCCATACCGCGAAACGCTTGTGCACACCCTTTACCGACGTCACCATAGCCTAAGACGACACAGATTTTGCCTGCGATCATGACGTCGGTGGCACGTTTAATACCATCGAGCAGTGATTCTCGGCAACCATATAGATTGTCGAATTTAGACTTGGTTACCGAGTCATTGACATTGATAGCTGGCACTTTAAGGCTGCCGGCTTTCATCATTTCGTAAAGGCGATGGACCCCAGTGGTTGTTTCTTCAGACAACCCTTTCACATCGGCGAGTAATTCTGGATAGTCATCATGCATGATTTGGGTGAGATCACCACCATCATCCAAGATGAGGTTTGGGCGCCAATTATTAGGGCCAAATATTGTTTGCTCGATACACCAAATCGCTTCTTCGTTGGTTTCGCCTTTCCAAGCGAAAACAGGAATGTCTTGTGCGGCAATAGCTGCTGCGGCTTGATCTTGCGTGGAGAAAATATTACACGATGACCAGCGTACTTCGGCACCCAAGTCAATTAAGGTTTCAATCAGCACCGCGGTTTGGATAGTCATATGTAAGCAACCCGCGATACGTGCCCCCGCGAGTGGTTTCTTCCCGGCATATTCTTCTCGAATGGCCATTAAGCCAGGCATTTCGGTTTCGGCGATTTTAATTTCTTTTTGGCCCCATTCTGCCAAGCTAATATCGGCAACTTTGTAATCTGGAGTGAGGTTTTCAATAGGCAATATCATATACAATATCCTTGATATATCAGTACGGTTAGATGCTTGCAGCATCATATAAAGCGTCGGCTTTGTCGGTGCGTTCCCAAGTAAAATCGGGTTCTTCGCGACCGAAGTGACCATAAGAGGCAGTAGCTTGATAAATTGGGCGGATCAAGTCGAGCATGGTGACTAAGCCGATGGGGCGAAGGTCGAAATGTTCACGAACGAGCGCTACAATTTTGTCGTTGCTGATTTTGCCTGTGCCAAAGGTCTCAATACTGATCGATGTGGGCTCGGCAACACCAATGGCATAAGACACTTGAATTTCACACCGGTCAGCCAATCCAGCTGCAACAATATTTTTCGCGACATAACGACCTGCATAAGCGGCGCTACGATCGACTTTTGAAGGATCTTTGCCTGAAAAAGCACCGCCGCCGTGTCGAGCCATGCCACCATAGGTATCGACGATAATTTTTCGGCCTGTGAGACCAGCGTCGCCGACGGGGCCACCAATAATGAATTGGCCAGTGGGGTTGATATGGAAGCTGGTATTTTGTTGGATCCACTCTGCCGGTAAGGTGGGCTTGATAATCAACTCCATCACGGCTTCATGCAGATCTTTCTGTGAAATGTCTGGGTTATGTTGTGTTGATAAAACAACCGCGTCGATCGCCACGGGCTTACCATCTTCGTAAATAAAAGTGATCTGGCTTTTAGCATCTGGTCGCAACCAAGGCAAGGCACCATTTTTACGTTCTTGCGCTTGTCGTTTAACAAGTCTATGAGCATAAGTGATAGGCGCGGGCATTAAAACATCGGTTTCGTTGCTGGCATAGCCAAACATTAACCCTTGATCGCCAGCCCCTTGCTGTTCGGGCGTGTGTCGATCGACGCCCATCGCAATATCGGTAGATTGTTTACCGATAAGAGACATGACTGCACAGGTGTCGCCATCAAAGCCGACATCGGAGCTGTTGTAGCCAATATCAATAATGGTTTTACGAACGACATCTTCTAAATCGACCCACGCAGAGGTGGTAATTTCACCGGCTACGATGGCAGCGCCAGTTTTAATTAAGGTTTCGCAAGCGACACGCGCATTGGGATCTTGGCGCAAGATTTCATCTAAAATCGCATCAGAAATTTGATCAGCGACTTTATCAGGATGACCTTCTGATACGGACTCAGAAGTAAACATATAATTACTACCCACAGTCGTTCCTCTTTCAAAGTGTGACTACAGTAAAGATAGTTGGGGTGTTGAACACGACGGTCCATTACTATCAGTTACCTGTTAATAATGAACGCAGTTTGATAGATAACGATGAATAAGCCTAGCAGGGTATACCTGGCGCAGCGTTCCTTATTCGATGGCGTATTTTAGCGGGGAAGTGGTTTGAAAACAAGTTTAACTGCTTGATTTGATTCACTGCGGCAAGAACAGGTTTATTGGATACCGCTGTCGCAGGGTGTTCATTTATTTTGCATGCCCATAAATTTGTCTAGAACAAATTTAGATGCCGGAGGGCCCTGAAGGTTAAGCTACATGGATGATCGCTAATCAAATTAAACGAACCAAAACAAAAGGCCAATCTTATGGGGTTCTTCGTGGCTAATGCTCAGCATCGTGCCAAGGGCAGTTGGGCTATCTACAAGGTTTTTGTCGTGTTACCCAAGAATAATAGAAGTTTTGAGGCGAGAAATACTTTTTATTGTGGTTAGCGATTTAATTTTGTATCGGAATTTAGCAGCACGTGTAGAGAGCAAGTTTAGAGAGTTAGTTGATAACCATATTGCTTCAACCAGGCTTGCTCTCGGCGATACTCAGGACAATATCTTGCAACCAATTGCCAAAACTCCTTGCCATGATTGTGGTGTAGTAAATGACACAACTCATGAATGATCAGGTAATCAATGATTGCTGCTGGCGCCTGCATAATCTGCCAGTTGTATTGAATGTCGCCTTTGATATTGCAGCTACCCCAACGGGCTTTATAGGTTTTGATGGTGATGGATTTGGGGCTTAACCCTGTTATTTGGCTGAGTTCTTCTGTCCGTTTGTTGAGATAATGTTCGGCCTGTTGTTTATACCAATCGATGAGGGCTTTACGGCGCGATTTTTGGCCGATGCGATGTAATCTGCCGGATAATGTGATGGTGTTGTCGCTTAAAATGACTTTGGGTGCGTCGCTCTTTTGTTCGAGTTGCAAGAGATAAGGTTGTCCCAATAAAGAGAGTGTTTCACCTTGTTGCCACTGTCGTGCTGGCGTGGGGGTGGGTTGTTTGGCGAGTTGTTGTTTTATCCAGTTGCTTTTTTCTTCAATGAGGGTGTGGACAATATCCATCGGTAGTTGTGGCGGCATATGTAAGGATACGCCCGTTGCGTTCACTTTGAGGGTGATGTTGACGCGTCTTGGATTGGTGACGATTTTGACATTAAAGTCTGTGGTTTTGATGTGTGATGGTGGCATCGCTACTTTAGGTATTTGTTTTATAAAAACAATGGCTATTGTACGTGAGGTTTTGAGACAATAGCAGACTGATAGTAAAAGTAGTAATTAACATGGCCTCAGTAGACCTTTCTTATGCCCATCGTTTGTCGGTTGCACCGATGTTGGATTGGACAAACCGCGATTTTCGCTATTTTTTGCGATTGATTTCGCGTCAATGTTTGCTCTATACCGAGATGGTGACAACGGGGGCATTGCTCCACGGTGATCGAGACCGTTTTTTGTCTCACGATAAGATTGAAGGGCCTTTGGCTTTGCAGCTGGGTGGCTCAGATCCTAAGGCGATGGCTGAATGCGCCTTGATGGCGCAAGATTGGGGGTATAACGAGGTTAATATCAATGTCGGCTGTCCAAGCGATCGCGTGCAGTCGGGTAGCTTTGGTGCTTGTTTAATGGCTGAGCCACAGCTGGTGGCGGAATGCGTTGCGGCGATGCAGGCGGCAGTGTCTATTCCTGTCACGGTGAAAACACGCCTTGGGATCGATGAGCAAGATAGTTATGCTTTTTTAACGCAATTTATTGAGATGGTGAAAGCCGCAGGTTGTGAGCGATTTATTTTGCATGCGCGTAAAGCGTGGTTGTCGGGTTTAAGTCCGAAAGAAAACCGCGATGTGCCGCCATTGAATTACCAACGGGTGTACGACATTAAGCAAGATTACCCTGAGTTACAGATCTCGATTAATGGGGGGATTGGGTCGTTAGCCGAAGTGCAGGCCCATTTACAATATGTGGATGGCACGATGGTCGGGCGTTTGGCATATCACGACCCGTATAGTTTAGCGACGGCAGACAGTCAGATATTCAAGCAAACAGATGTTGGGTTGAGTCGCCATCAAGTGGTGGAAACGATGCTACCTTATATCAGTGAAAGAATGGCAGAGGGGCGCCCCCTGAAGTCTATTACACGTCATTTATTGGGTTTGTTCCAAGGGCAAGCTGGCGCCAAGGCTTGGCGGCGTTATTTGAGTGAGCATGCCCATTTGAAAGGGGCTGGCATCGAGGTGGTTGAACAGGCTTTATCTTTAGTGCCTGATGCCGGTGCCTTTATTGAGTAGGTATAACGCGAAACCGCTAAGACCAATAATACACAAGGCGATGATACTGAAAGCGATGCTGACGGGGATATCGGATACGCCTAGCATGCCATAGCGAAATGCATTGACCATGTAGAGGATCGGGTTAAATAAAGAGGCTTGTTGCCAAAAGTCGGGTAATAAGTCGATAGAGTAGAAAATGCCCCCTAAATAGGTCAGTGGGGTCAGAATAAAGGTTGGAATAATGGCAATTTCGTCAAAGCTTTTGGCGTAGATGGCATTAATAAAGCCGCCTAACGCGAACATAGTGGCACTGAGCACGACCATCGAGAGGGTGATGACAATATGCTGGATGGGTAGCGTGGTAAAAAAGAGTGAGACCAGTGTCACTATCAAGCCTACCAGTAGACCACGAGCGGCACCACCGGCGACATAGCCCGCTAGGATCAGGTAATTGGGGATCGGTGAGACTAGCAACTCTTCAATATGATTCTGAAATTTGGCGCTGAAAAAAGAAGAGGCCACATTAGCATAGGCATTGTTGATAACAGACATCATGATGATGCCTGGTGCAATATATTCGATATAGTTAAAGCCACTCATTTGGCCGATTCGGTTACCAATTAAGTTACCAAAGATGACGAAATATAATGTCATGGTGATGGCGGGAGGCAATAAAGTTTGAGGCCAAATCCGGATGAAACGTCTAATTTCTCTGGTCAATAAAGTCTTAAATGCAATCCAGTGGCGTTGTCTTTGAGTGGTCATGCGTTGGTTTCTGTTTTGTCGACTAGCGATAAGAAAAGCTCTTCTAAGCGATTGGCTTTATTTTTCATGCTAGAGACCTCAATGCCTTGATTGGATAGGTTGGTAAATAGCGTATTTAAGGATTGATCTCTTTGCACTTCGACTTCTAATGTTGTGGAGTCTATTTGGGTGAGCTGAATATGATCTATGTCGATCGTTTTTGTCAGAGGGGCTTTAAGGTCGAGCACAAAAACTTCTTTGTCGAGCCGGTTGAGCAATGATTTCATATCGGTATTTTCAATGATCGTACCGCGGTCGATTATCGCGATATTACGGCATAAATTCTCAGCCTCTTCCAAGTAATGGGTGGTGAGAATAATGGTGGTGCCTTGGGCATTTATTTTTTGCAGAAAGGCCCACATTGAGCGGCGAAGTTCAATATCGACGCCAGCGGTTGGCTCATCGAGTATTAATAATTTCGGGTCGTGAACCAAGGCTCTTGCAATCATCAAACGGCGCTTCATACCGCCCGATAATGCCCGAGAAGGAGTGTGACGTTTATCCCAAAGGCCGAGCTGATGTAATAAGGCATCGGCGCGAGGTTCTGCTTCGCGACTGGACATGCCGTAGTATCCTGCTTGTGTAATCAGGATATGTTTTACTTGTTCAAAGCCGTTGAAATTGAATTCTTGTGGCACTAAGCCAAGGTAGGATTTGGCTTGTTCTGGCTGGCTGTCGAGGTTGGTGCCAAAGATTGTAATATCGCCGGCGGTTTTGGTAATTAAAGAGGTAATAATACCGATAGTGGTTGATTTTCCCGCCCCATTTGGACCGAGTAAGGCAAAAAAGTCACCTTGCTCTACGTCTAGGCTGACACCGTCAAGTGCTTTTAAACCGGTATTATAGACTTTGGTTAAATGTTGGATTGATAGCGCTTTCACAGTGTCTTATCGTAGGCAGGTTAAGACGCATAGGTTATCATGCTTGAATGCACTTTGATAAGCCGATTACTTGCTCAAAAAAAACGGTGACTGCGCCACAGTCATCGACTGAGTTGTTGGCACGGTGCAATGAGTTGGCAGGCAAAACGTTGGGTCAAATAGCGGCGAGTTTAGGCTTGGCTGTACCCGATAATTTACAGCGCCATAAGGGGTGGGTTGGGGCATTATTCGAGCAGGCCTTAGGGGCTGATGCGGGTAGCCGAGCGGAGCCTGATTTTATTGGTTTAGGCATTGAGATGAAAACCTTGCCGCTCAATAAATCGGGATTACCGAAAGAATCAACCTATGTGTGCACGGTCTCTATGCAACAAAATGGTGCATTAGACTGGCATCAAAGCTGGATAAGGCGTAAATTGTCATGTGTGCTTTGGGTGCCAGTCGAGGCAGATCATAGTATTCCATTAAGCGAACGCTATGTCGGCCAAGCATGGTTATGGCAACCCAACGCAGCACAAGAAGCCCAGTTACAACGAGATTGGGAAGAGTTGATGGATCGGGTTGTCTTAGGCGGCCAAGCTGAGATTACGGCCAAAGAAGGGGAATATTTACAAATTAGACCCAAGGCGGCCCATGGCCGAATTGTGTCAACAGGTATTTCTGCAGAAGGCCTTAAAGACAAAGTGAATCCCAAGGGTTTTTATTTAAGGCCGTCTTTTACTAGGTTATTACTTGAGCAAGGATGAGAAGTGATGAACAAAAGGAATATGAAATGGCGTTTATATCTCTATTTAGAGGTGATTGATGCGTAAACTACAAGCTTTAGTCATTGATAGTGATGTGTCATATCGAACAACTATTCAAAAATTACTGGCGCAATCTGGCTTTGCTGTGTCCATTGCCAGTTTGGGGCGCGAAGGTTTAGCTTTAGCACAACAGAATCGTTTTAATTTAGTCTGTTGTAGCGATAATCAAACAGATATTTCGGGCAGTGAATTTTGCAGTCAGATCCGCGCCATTCCTAGTTACGATTATGTGTCTGTGATTGTGCTAGCGACAGAAGATAATCCACGCACTCTGAAACAAGCTTTACTAGCAGGCGCGACGGATATTTTTAGTAAGCGTGATCTGACCGAGTTAGAAATTTACATACAGCGGCTGGTCGATCGTGAAGTGCGGCAGCTGACGGGCCGCGTTTTATTTATTGAAGATTCGCGTGTTCTACAAGAGATCATTATTGATTTACTGACCGATATGGGCTTGGATGTGGACTCATATACCCATGCCGAAGGGGCTTGGGAGGCCTTTAGAACAGGACAATACGACCTTGTTATCACTGATATTATGCTTGAAGGGACGATGAGCGGTATTACCTTGGTTAGAAAGATAGGCCGTTTACAAGGTGAACATGGTTGCATCCCGATTATTGCGACATCCGGTTTTGATAATGCCTCGCGCAAAATAGAGCTATTCCACTTAGGGGTGAATGATTATGTGGCGAAACCGATTGTGCGCGAAGAGTTAAGGCAACGGGTCTTTAATCATGTGACTAGCTACCAACGTATGTTGGAGTTACGTTCTCAACAAGCGTCTTTGTATAGTTTGGCGATGCTGGATGAGTTGACGCAACTCTTTAATCGCCATGCCCTGCGTGAGTTTGCCGGTAAATATTTCAGCGAGGCATACCGTTTCAACCGACCTCTGTCGATGGCGGTGATGGATATTGATCACTTCAAGAGTATTAATGAATCTCACGGCTATTCTACAGGTGATAAAGTATTGGCTGAATTTGGAGTCTGGCTTAAGCGTTTTGTGCGTGATGAAGATATGATTGCGAGATGGGCAAGCGAAGAGTTTGTCTTCTTGTTGTCTAATTGTGAGGCCACAACCGCATTAACGTTGATGGCTCGTATTCAGAAACGGCTTGAGCAATTTAACCCTGCGAATGTGGCTATTACCGTGAGTATTGGTATTGCAACGGTACAGAATCATCAACAACATAGTGTGAATAGTTTATTTGAGCTGGCGGATAGTGCAATGTACCGAGCCAAAATGTCAGGCAGAAATTGTATCCGGCTTTATGAGCCTGATGATATGTCGGTTATGGATGAGCCATAAGCGATAATACTCTCTACCACGCCCAGTGATGCGGCGTGGCATGCTAATGATAAATGAGTCTCTGCCGTGAGAAAACGCTTATTGCGTGATGTCGACAAAATGTCCCGATATTGCGGCGGCGGCGGCCATGGCCGGGCTGACCAAATGTGTTCGGCCCCCTAAGCCTTGACGGCCCTCAAAGTTGCGATTTGAGGTCGAGGCGCAATGTTCGCCCGATTCTAAGCGGTCGGCATTCATAGCCAAGCACATTGAACAACCAGGATCTCGCCACTCAAAACCAGCGTCAATAAAGATTTTATCCAAACCTTCTTGTTCGGCTTGTTGTTTGACTAGACCTGAGCCAGGGACGACAAGCGCTTGTTTTAGGCTAGCAGCTACTTTACCGCCTTTAATGGCAGCAGCAGCTTGGCGTAAGTCTTCGATACGTGAGTTAGTGCACGATCCAATAAAAACCCGATCGAGCTGAATATCCGTGATAGCTTGATCCGCAGTTAACCCCATATAGTGCAAGGCGCGCTCCATACTATTACGTTTGACGGCATCGGCTTCATTAGCTGGGTTAGGGACTTTATCATCGACAGCGACGACCATCTCTGGAGACGTGCCCCAAGTGACTTGGGGTTTGATTTTTGAGGCATCTAAGACAATCGTTTTATCGAAGACAGCTTCGTCATCACTGTGTAAGTCAGCCCAAGCTGCGATGGCTTTTTCCCAGTCAGTGCCTTGCGGGGCGAAAGGACGACCTTTTAAGTAATTGATAGTGGTGTCGTCAACGCCGATTAAGCCCACCCTTGCTCCCGCTTCAATAGTCATATTGCAGACCGTCATACGGCCTTCCATTGACAAGGCGCGAATGGCTTCGCCCGCGAATTCGATAGTGTAGCCTGTGCCACCGGCAGTGCCGAGTTTGCCGATAATGGCTAACACGATGTCTTTGGCAGTGACGCCGGGCTTACATTGGCCATCGACGCGGACGAGCATGTTTTTGGCTTTTTTCTGAATCAAACATTGGGTGGCCAATACGTGTTCAACCTCGGAAGTGCCTATGCCGAAGGCAATGGCGCCAAAGGCACCATGAGTTGAAGTATGTGAGTCACCGCAGACCACGGTCATTCCAGGTAGGGTTGCGCCTTGCTCTGGGCCAACAACATGGACAATGCCTTGGCGAATATCGTTTAAATCAAACTCGGTCACACCAAAGTCTTTGCAGTTTTGGTCCAAGGTTTCGACCTGTAGCCTAGAGATAGGATCGCTAATGCCTTGGTCTCGATTGTTGGTCGGGACATTATGATCTGGTGTCGCTAAGATAGAATCTAAGCGATGCGGTTTCCTATTGGCTAAGCGTAAGCCTTCAAAAGCCTGCGGCGAGGTCACTTCATGAACCAATTGGCGATCGATGTAAATGAGCGCTGTGCCATTATCATCACTCCGGACGAGGTGTTGTTGCCATAATTTGTCGTAAAGTGTTTGCGCTGTCATAGGAAACTTAATTTGGATGTAAAAAAGAGCATTATACCGTGTCGGCGGTATTTGCTCTATGGTGTGAGATTTTAATAGGCAAAAAAAAACGAGTAGCCAAAGACTACTCGTTTCTCATATTGCTTATAGGAACGTGGTTATTCCATATTAGCGTGTCGGTATCTCATTTCTTCTTCTGGAATACCTTTCTCATGGATTAGATGAGAAACGATCGCTTCCAAGAAAATCAATGTAGACAATTCAAACATAGTTCCCATAGGCATA